>CAYIHQ010000149.1:572-5979 GCA_964362905.1 uncultured Ignavibacteriaceae bacterium | reverse complement strand
CGCGGAGGAACCCCCACCGGGAAAGGCGCACTGTTCGCCTGGCTTGCGTCCGGCGTGAGCGCGGCCAACCCCGCTGACAGCGGCGGCCTGGCGGCAGAAACTGATGAATCTGTCGTCGGACAGCCGGCTATCTCCGCTCATCCATCGGGGGGGGCGCCCATCATCGCGGCAGCGACTCCGGGCATGCTGTATCTCTGGCGCGCCCAGGACGGGAATGCCGACCAGCGGTGGGATGAAGTGGCCCGCGCTGCGCTTCCGGCCGACACCGTCGCATGGAACGTCATGATCCGCGACACGCTCGTCGTTGCCTACGGACCAGCGGGCGTCGCCGTGAAGAGCATCAGTGGTCTTCCGGTGACATCTTTTGTTCCCGGAGCCCGGTCGATGGCATGGACGGGCAACGGCGCGCAATTCGTGGCCGGTGTGGGCAGCGACATCTATCGACTTTTCATCTCTCCCACCAGCCGCGCGGCCGATGTTTTTTCCCTTATCCGTTCCGCGGGCGGTGCCGTGACCGCGATCGTGGCCGGTCAGGTGGATGGGACCACGGCAGCCGTTGTGGTTCAGAGTGTGGGCATCGCCGGGGCAAGTCGAATCACCGTCTTGAATGCGGGTGATCTATCACCCATGGGTTCTTTTGACATTGCTCCCGGGCTTCGCTCCGGTGAGACGGTCCTCGGAACGCTCATCCTCATGGATGCCGACTGGGATGGACGGAAGGATATTCTCGCTCCGACCTCCGCGGGACGCCTCGTCATGAGCACGATCGAAGGTGTTGTGCTGGACGGAGCGCCGCGGACGATATCGCAACGGGGAGGATGGCAGAACGTCGACCTCCTCGGCGCCGACATTGGAGGCAGCGTTACTCCGGAAGTGCTCGTGCTGGACGATGCGGGCGTGATGTCGATCAGTCCGTCGTCCACGAGCGTCGGCACGCAGGTGGGGAATCCAGCGCAGACGTCGGCCGCCCTCGGCGGCATCGCGGTGCCGCAAGGGACGAGCACGGCGATCTTCGTCACGGATGCGCGCGGAGGCGTTTCTGCCTATGACCTCCGTGTCGGCTGGTCCGGACTGGGAGCCGTTTGGCCTATGCGGATGGGAAATGCGGCAGGCACGGCATTCACGTCGCTCCCGACGGTCACACCAGTGCCCCCGGCGAGCGGCATGTTGCCCGCGGACCGGGTCTACAATTGGCCGAATCCTGTGTACGGATCCGAGACGCGCCTGCGATTCTTCACCGACCGGGACGGCACCGTCACCGTGACGATCTTTGACGTCGCGGGCGATCGCGTGACGGAATTGCGAGGCGTGGCTGTGGGAGGGCGGGACAATGAACTCGTCTGGAATGTGAGTGGGATCCAGAGCGGCGTGTATCTTGCGCGCATTGAAGTGACGGGCGGAGGGCAGACGGCGGCGGCGATCGTAAAGATCGCGGTGGTGAAGTAGGAGGGCGGAAAATGCAAACACTAACTGACAAACGGCAAGAAAGAAGAAAAAAGAAAGAAGCAGCAAAGGGATAAGAAGATAGATCCATATGGGATGCGGCCTGGTCCTGAGGGCCCGTCCCAATTCATCGACCGATTTCTTCAAGGAGGGGGACCATGAAGAAACCGTTTGATCTGGCAGAACGTACAAGGCTTTTCGCCACGGCAGTCCGTGCATATCTCAAGCAGCTACCTCGGACAGAGTGGAATCTCAACGTGATATTCCAGTTGTCCAAAGCAAGCTGTTCGGTACCAGCGAACTACATTGAGTCCGTTGAAAATCTCGGACGCAGAGACTCAATCATGAAATTGAAGATCTGCCGCCGGGAATCGAAGGAAAGCGAACTCTTTCTGGATTTGTCAGAGCCCATCGAAGCCCAGGAGCCGGTCAAGCAGGAACTTCGTGGCGAAGCGCTGGAACTCGTCAAGATCTTCAGCGCCATCATACGGAAAGCAGAGTAGGACCTTGACGGAAGCCAACCGGGACTCTGAGGACTTGTTCAGTTTGTCTTTTCCCTTTTGCTTCTTCCTTGAATGTTGTGAGTTGCAGTTTTGTTTTTCCGCTCCGTGAATCAACATACCACCATACGATCCCGGGGAATGCTCTGCCCGCTGATGGCCGCTTGCATGATCGTCCTCACCACCTCCTCATGCGAAAGGGAACTCCTCATCTTCGACCCTGCGCTCCAGATCCAGGGGTACGAGATCCGTGGTGCGGCGCGAGACCGGTTCGGCAATCCCGTTCCCGGCGTCGACGTGACGGTCGACTATCTTCTGGAGTTTGCGGACGACGGGCCGGAACCGCAACGAACATATCAGGTGCAGTCTCCGGGTGAGGCGATCACCGTCGGGGTCGTCAACCGCAGCGATCAGTTCATTTACACATACTCTGCGGGGACGCTTGAGCCCGGACCCTTCAGCTATGCTTGGGACAAACGGGACGCGAACGGGATCCCGGCGCCCCCCGGAGTGTATCACATCCGCTACATCGCCGCGGCCGGTGTGCGGCTGACCTTCCCGGTGCTGGTCTCGGGCACCCGCGCGGCGGTCACGGACAGTCTTGGGCGCTACACGATCCACGACATGGAACTTCCCGTCGACTTTTATCCCATCCCCGACTATTCTCCCAGCGGCAACACCTACTACGGGAATCTTCGCGTCACGTCGGAGGTGGTCCTGGGGTTTGTGGTCAATGGCATCGAGGTCTATCGGACCGTCCAGCTGGTCCGCGACCAGGTCGTGATCTTCGACGCGAGATTGAATTGAGCATCGCAGAAGGGAAAGGTTCACCATCATCCTTCAACTGGAAGAAACCACATGAAGAAGGCGCTCATAACAGGGATTCTAGGTCAGGACGGAGCCTATTTGTCCAGGTTCCTTCTTGACATGGGATATCGGGTCGTTGGCGCCGACCGGAGCAAGTCAAAGGACGATCGCTGGAGGTTCGAACGCCTCGGCATCTTGGCCGACGTTGAATTCGTCGATCTGGATCTTTTGGATTCGAAGAGTATCGCCGTCACCCTTGAGAAGACCAGGCCTGATGAGATCTACAACTTTGCAGCACAAAGCTCCGTCGCGAAATCGTTCGAGATACCGCTTGAGACTGCCGATATCACTGGAATGAGCGTGTTGCGCCTTCTCGAAGAGCTCCGCAGGCTAAAGTTCCAGTCGCGCTTCTACCAGGCCTCCACGAGCGAAATGTTCGGCATGACGCCCGGAGAGCCGCTGACGGAGAAGAGTCGTTTTCTTCCCCGATCGCCCTACGCTTTCTCGAAAGCGTTCGCCTACAGGGCGGTGACCAATTATCGGGAGGGGTACAACATCTTTGCCGCGAACGGCATTCTGTTCAATCATGAATCGCCGCTACGAGACCCATACTATGTGACGCGAAAAGTCACAAGCACAGTTGCGAAGATCTCACGAGGGGAAGACATTGCGCTTGAGATCGGCAACATGAGTGTTCGTCGTGACTGGGGTTATGCGAAGGATTACGTGAAGGCGATGTGGCTTATGCTCCAACAAAGCAAGCCCGACGACTACGTCGTCTCGACCGGAAAAACACATAGCGTTCGTGATTTCGTTGAGCTGGCCTTTAGCCACATTGGGAAGAATGTTGAATGGGAGGGAGTTGGGTTGGACGAAAAAGGCGTCGACAAGAAAACAGGCAATGTGCTCGTTCGTGTGTTGCCGCAGTTCTTCCGCCCAGTTGAGGTCGAGGTTACCGTCGGCGATCCCACAAAAGCCCATGACCTTCTCGGATGGAAGAGCGGGACCACATTTGAGGAACTGGTCGAGATCATGATGGAAGCGGAACTCCATCCCGAAAAAGGAATCTTCTGAGAGAACGATCGTTGATCCATCGGCTTCGAATCCTCTTCGGCGTTGTGTTGTTCCTCGCTTTTCTTTTGCCTTGGACCGCACGCGCACAGGAGACGTTCCCTCGCGTTGACCTCGAGTGGTCCACGTTGGCCACCCCGCATTTCTTGGTCCACTTTCATGCGGGCAACGGGCGCGCGGCCCGACAGACAGCGGCCATCGCCGAGGCGATCCACGGGCCGATCACATCTCTCTATGGACACGTGCCGGATGAGCGTGTGAGCATCATCCTCCGTGACCACGACGACTACTCCAATGGTGCCGCATACTTCTACGACAACAAGATCGAGATCTGGGTGCCGGCACTCGACTTCGAACTGCGCGGTACGCATCCATGGCTGCAGAACGTCATCACGCACGAGTACACCCACATCATCCAGATGCAAACCTCGATGAAGTGGACGCGGCGCGTTCCGGCGTTCTACCTGCAATGGCTGGGCTACGAGGAAGAGCGACGGCCCGACGTGCTCTATGGATATCCGAATGTACTCGTGTCGTATCCTGTGTCGGGATTCGTGGTGCCGTCGTGGTTTGCGGAGGGAACGGCCCAGGTCAACCACCCCGACCTTCGGTACGATTTCTGGGATACACACCGCGACATGATCCTGCGAATGCACATCCTCGAAGGCAAACCGTTGACCTGGGAGGAGATGGCGGTCTTCGGAAAGACCAGTCTCGGCAACGAATCGTCCTACAACGCCGGGTTCTCGATCGTCGAGTACATCGCGAAGACGTATGGTGATTCCTCGGTCGTGCGCGTTTCGCGTGCGCTCGCTGCACCGGCACGCGTCACGATCGACGGGGCAGTGGAGGATGTGCTTGGCATGAGTGGGCAGCAGCTGTATGATGCGTGGATGGCGGAGCGCCGAACGGCGTATGAGGCGACCAGGACGGAGATCGCGGGAACAAGGACGGAGGGGGAGCTGATGGCCGCGGAAGGATTCGGCAATCTCCATCCGGCATTCAGTCCGGACGGCCGAAAGATCTACTACACGTCGAATGCAGGAGAAGACTACTTCGGACTTTCGCATCTGATGGAGTACGACCGGGCGTCGATGACGCGCCGCAAGCTCGTCCCGCGGGTGCGGTCGACGATCTCGATAAGCCCGGACGGACGGTTTCTGTACTACGCGCGCATATCGCGCGACAATCCTCGATGGGCTTCGTTCTCGGACATCTATCGGTACGACCTCAAAGAGGAAGAGGAAGAGCGCCTCACCCACGGACAGCGCGCATTTTCGCCTCAGCTTACCCGGGATGGAAGACGGCTTGTCGTGGCGATGGGCGGAGAGGGTACGTTGAATGTCGCGGTCGCGGACGCGGACGGCAAAAACTTGCGGAAGTTGACCTCCTTCGAGAACGGCGAGCAAGTCTTTACGCCATCGTGGTCCGCTGATGGGTCACGTGTCGCCTTTGGTTACTCGGAAGGTCATGCACAGACGGTAGCGGTCATCGACAGCGGAGGGTCGCGCCTCTCCCCCTTCGGCTTGTCCGGCGATTCCCGCAATCCGTCGTTTTCCCCGGCCGGCCGGGGGATGTACTTCTCC
>CAYIHQ010000149.1:0-562 GCA_964362905.1 uncultured Ignavibacteriaceae bacterium | reverse complement strand
GGGGAGATTCAACATCTGGCGCATGAGCATGGCAGGCGGTACGTTGCAGCAAGTGACGCAGGTGCTGGGCGGATCATTCCAGCCGGCGGTGGATGATTCCGGGAATGTGGCGTTCGCACGCTACGATGCGACGGGCTACAAGATCGCACTTCTGCCACCGCAGAAAATCACGCCGTCGAGATTCATCATTCGGAATGAAGGACAAGGGGAAACGCTCCAAACGATCCAATTGTCCAGACTCCGAACAAATGGCCAAAGCTCCAACAGCCAAACACTGGGCGATGAGGTACAAGTGGTTCACAATTCGCATTTGCCAATTCGAGATTCGCAATTCCTCGCTGATACCCTCACGCCCCGTCCGTATCGCTCCGTCTTCTCCGATCTTTCCATCATCCCTCTGCTGCGTGTCGACAATTACAATCCGCGGAACAAGGGACTCGACATCATCAAGCCAGGATTCTACTTCGTTTCCTCGGAGGTTCTCGACAAGCTCACGCTCTTCGGTGGGGCTGCGATCAATCGACGGCTGGAGCGGGACCTGTTTCTGATCTTTGAGTATCGC
>CAYIHQ010000148.1:0-5982 GCA_964362905.1 uncultured Ignavibacteriaceae bacterium | reverse complement strand
AAAGCTATCCAATATCGAAAAAGAGAAAAATTAATAAGTGAGATCGAAATAGAAAGGTTTGTGTCTAAACATTGGGGAACAATAGAAGAATAAACAGGATAAGAAGTGGAATATATAAAATTACTTGTAATGTTTGGTTTTGTTTAATGAATCGTTGGAATGGATAATTAAAAATAAGAAAAGAAAAGTAAAATGGCAAAATCAGCTAATAACAAATGTGATTTTATAAACAATTGAATGGGTAAAAATTAAAAAAATGCAAAAATTTATAAAGAGTTATAGAAATTTTAATGAAATGGATTGCGACGATAGAAAATTTTGGAAAAAAGCTTCTATGGAGGAAAGAGAAATTGTTCGAGATGCTTTACTGGAAAATTATTGTCTTTTTAAGGGAATAAATTTAGATGTACAAAGATTTACAAGAATTCTTAGAACTGTTAAATTTTCATCAAGTTAAATATGTAATTGTTGGCGCGTATGCTTATGGATGTTATGCAGAACCAAGATTTACAAACGATTTAGATATTTTTGTAGAACCAACCACTGCAAATATATGCAAAATATCTTGTTCTTTACAAGATTTTGGATTTAATGATTTTGGTGTGAATTGGAATTTATTTTTAATTGGAGAAGAAGTCATAAGGCTGGGAAACCCTCCGTTAAGAATTGATATTCTGCCAAAAATATCTGGAATACTTTGGAAAGAAGTGTGGAAAAATAAAAAAAAAGGAACAGTTGGTATAAAAAAGAAAACTTATGTTTATTTTATTGGAAAAAAGGAATTCGTTATTAATAAAATAGCTTCAAACAGACCAAAAGATATAAGAGACGTAGAAGAATTAAAAAGAAAAAATTAGAGAATAAAAAAATGCAAAAAATTTGTAGAAAATATAATTTAGATTAAGATAGAAGCATAATAGAAAATGATGAAATATCTGATTGGATGTCTCTTTCCATGTTTGAAAGAATTGAATACGAATATTCTCTGTGGACAGACTATTGTTCTATGCACGGAATAGATATTAATAAGGCAAGATTGTTACCCTGCTTCAAAATTGTTAAATTAAAATAAAAACAAAGTATTTATTAAAAAAATAGGCGATAACAACAGTCGCCGAACCGGAAGATTTTTCCCTTACCATTCTTTCGGTCTTATTGTATAGTGGGGATATGTCTTTACCTCCTTTTTTCTGCATATCCCCACAAATTCTATCCTAAATCAGAGGAGTCGAAAATGTCTATTGGTAAAGTCGAAGAAATGGTCGAGACATATCTGAATGGAAATATTTCAGATTTTAAAAGATGGTTAAAAAAAACATCGAAAAAAAATATTGTTATTGCAATCGAAATACTAAATGTTTCTGCTCACAGCAATACTGGTTCTGAAATTGTTTATAAATTATTAAATGACTGAAAGGTATGAATATGATTAAACAGCAAAATGAAGTGGCTTTAGAAATATTACGACAACTTGGAAATAATAAGTTTCTCGCAATGACCAGAGCTAACAATTTAACTTATGATAAAAATTCATTGTCTTTCAAGCTTGGAGGCAGAGGAAAAATAACTCACATTAATATTATGTTAAACGTGTTCGATACTTACGATATTACATTTTACAAAATTGTAAAAAATGAAATTAAATTTAAAGAAACCGTAATCAATGTTTATTCTGATCAATTGCAAGACGTGTTCGTACGACATACTGGCATAGCAATAAGATTGTAAATATATAAGTGAAGCAAAAAAACTAATAAGGTGTTTAAATATGATACTACAATATAAAAGAAAAAATAGAAATGAAGATTGGACTAAGCTTGAAATGAATCTAACGACTTATTATCAGATTTTAAAAGAATACGGTAATGAAGACAATTATATAAGAAATTTCATTCACGAACCAGTAATGGTTGCAGTCGCTTTTCATCAACCAGAAAATGTATCATTAAGAAATAAAATAGCCAAACAGTGTGGATTGGGTTGCGATGTTGAACTTGGTGGCGTTGGCGACACGATGAAATACGGAACGATTCTCATTGTTGGTGGTGGACTGGCCTATGCCATGTGGAGGTTTAATCTTTTCGGTGGTTTGAAATGGCTCAAAGAGGCATTTAGGGATATTGTTAAAGCACCAGAAACTATCAGCATATTTGAAGATAACGAATTAAATCAACGAGTAAATATCATAGATAAGATTATTAATATTTTAAAAACAAAAGCAGGTGATTTTAATTCTGAATATGGGAGCTTAAATTCTGAATGGCAAAAACTGAGAGGAGCTACAATTAATGCGCTGGGCAAAGAATCATACAAAAAAACATTTTATGAGTCTGCCAAAATGAGTTATTTCGGAAGTAAAAGCACGAAAGAGAAAATTATATCAGTTTTGGATCAATTCAGAACAAAGGCGTTGCAGGCTTTAAGGACATTACAATCTCAGAAAAATTTCAAAATTAATTCCAAATGGGAAGTTGTCGGTTGTTTGCCATGTCTGTTTTAATATTTTAATGGAAAAAAATGAAAAAAATTAAATTAACACAAGACAGAGTCGTTATCGTAGAAGAAAAATATTTCGGAAAATTTACCAGGAGAAAATAATATGAACCGCAAAGAGATTAGAGATTTTTGGCTAAAATTTTCTAGTACATATCCAGAATTTTCTTTCGATGATTTGGATTTTGTTTTAAAAATTAAAAGATTGTGGCTCAAACATCAACGATTGGCAGTAGATTCAGTCAATAAGGGAGACACAGAAACAACTTACAAAAATATGGATATGGTTGAAAATAAAATTGTAAGTTTAATAAAAGGAAAACGAAAATATTCGGTTGAATTTCAAGGAGACCCGCGAGGCATTACTGTTATATTATACTATAAAAATAGTATCATTGATTGGAACGCTGTTTAAATGAAAATTATATCAAAATTAAAAAATTGGTTAATCGTATTGCCCATGATCCCTGTCGCCGTTGGTGGGGTATCTAAGGGCATAGATGTATTAAAATACGATATTATTGGACTTCCCAAGAATTCAGAAGAAAAATATATCCAGCACATGGTGCGATCCCATTTCACCGAGGGAGAGAACTCGAAATCGACAACTATTGAAATGGATAATGGGAGTAAGCTTATTGTTCAGATATTTAAAGATGGTTGTATCACTATGAAAAGAATATCAAGGGATGGATTGCCTGGTGGGTTTAAAATCATTCCTGAACCTGGAAAAGAAGACAATTTAAGTAAAAATGAAAATGGTATTGTTTATGCAGGACAAAAGACAAGAATAAATTTAGGTTCACACCGAGATGATATAAATTATAATGAGAAAATAATTAATAAGAAAATAATTAGGGAATATGGCGATGGATGTGTACTGATTGGAAGCATAGACAGTTATGGAAATGTAAATAATTGGGAATGGGTAAAATATAAACACAAACAATAACAACAATAAGGAAAATCACGATGACAGAACAAAATAAACCAAAACCAACACCCCTTCAACAACAGAAAAAAAACGATAATGCTTCATCTGGCCGTGTCACAGACGGTGTAAAAAATGCACTAAAAATGATATGGTCGAAACTAAATCGTATGAAAAACAAGTTGGGATTCAATACGCTTTCAGACGAATTTAATGAGTTCAGAACGATACAAGACAAATATGTACGAAACAAGGCACAAGCGAGCATTGACGACTCATTAATGGGAGAGATTGAAAGCGAGATGGAATCGTTACTTGGCAGGCTCGAAATATACGATTCTCTCGAACCCGATGAAGTGAAAATGTTAAAAGGAGTGGAGAAGCCATTTACTATATTTGGACAGAAAATTGAACTCAAAAACTATAAAAAAATAGGCACGATAGTAATGTATGTTGGTGGAATCTATGTCGGGTATCAATGGATATTAAAACCTATCGTATTTCCTGTGGTAAAAAAAATAATGACTACTCAAGTGAAAAAAAAGAAAGAATATAGCAGTGGACTGAGAGATGCTGATTATACAGTAATTTAAGGAGAATATTATGAAGTATGGATGGGGAGCAATTACAGTTAGAAAAGATGGAACAGCATATATCGTTATGTGGGATGGAAATCAAGAAGAAATCGAAATGTATTATAAGAATACGAGGGAAGACAGTCTTAGAGATATACAACTTATGTATTCAAGAAATTCTGTGTGGCGTGGACACTGGGGTCGTGGCAAATATTATATTTATATTGACTAATAAATTATGAAATGAAAATCATAAACGAACAATATAAAGATAGATGCTTGTACAGTAATTTTAAAACTACTTTTCTTTACAATGAAATTACAGAAATAAAATACGAAAAAGATGGGTCTTTTACAATTAAAATAAAATCTGCTCATCCATTTTTCAGCTTTCAATATCTTAAAAAGATTTGTTAATGAAGTTGACCCTAACTGTTGTTTTTATTATTCTCGGACTTCTGACTACAGTTTATTATTCAGGCAGAATAAACCCAAAACAATATTACGATTCATATAATATTCTATTGGATTGTATAGTTGGTACTGAATATACAGACAATTCAATAATTTCTAAAACAAAACAAGGATATACGATAATTTACAAATTTGTGACATCGACAAAGAGCGAAAGAATGGAACTTGCCAAAAAAATAACTGGTTACGAAATAATGATAAATAGAGACGATAATGCAAAAATTTCCGAAAAAGAATTTTTAGTAAATCTGAATAATCCAAAAGAACTTAATCTGTAAATTATGAAAATGGAACAAAAATCGGACGACTTAAAAACTCTTGTTAAGTATGGCAAAGTAGACCTAATTCTCAAACTCGTAATGATTGCGGGCGCGGGAGTGGGAGGCTATTTTGGATATTTATATGCAGTTCAAAAAAGTGAAGAATTTAAACAAACTGTTGATGATTATAAGAAAAAATTATCACCACTAACTTTTGTTAGCAAATTTTTATAAATATGAAGAAGATATATCGCAACATTGAATTGGGTAGCATTGGACAAACATTACAATATGGAACATATCTAATCGTTATTGGCGGTATTGTATATTTTTTGCATAGATGGGGTTCGTTCAAGTTTTTTGCTAATTTCGGGAAAAATGTAAAAACAATAGTTAATGCTCCGAAAGAATTTACAATTGCAGAGGAAGATGTAATTGATAATTCAATATTTCAGACCGATAAAGCGATGGGAATGTTAAAAGATAAAATAGGGACAACTTCTGAATTTAAGGCATATGAAAATGAATGGAAAACATTAAAACCAAAAGTGATTAAGGCGAAAACACAAAAGATTGGATTCTTTAAATTTTACAAGGGTGGCAAGTCACAGAAAGAATTAATGGTCGATGAGGTGAACAGGTTTAAGAAGAAGGTTATCGCGAAACTAATGTAAAATAATTATGCCTATACAAAAAAACTATCACGAAATTAGAGAACAGATACAGCAAGGAGATGTGATCGCTTTTAGTGGCAAGGGACACGTTTCTGAGTTAATCAAACTATTCACGCTTTCTCCTGTTAGCCATGTCGCAATAGTAGTGAAGGATAAACACATTACAAGTGATGGAATAGGCATAACAGTAAATAATATTATAGAGTCAACTACGCTTAACGGATTTGCCGGTGTTGTTGTAAACAGATTAAGCAAAAGATTGAAAGATTATGGCGGCGAAGTGTGGTGGCTCCCTCTTAATAATAATATCAGAACGAAGATGAATTTTGACATATTCTATACATGGTTATTGAATCAGAAACGTAAATTATATGATACTTGGCAGGCAATCGGGTCTGGATTTGATTTTATACCCGAAAATAAAGAAGATTTTAATAAGTTTTTTTGTTCGGAATTAGTCGCGGCAGCGTTAGAGAAATCGAATGCTATTCCCGATACAAACTGTTCTGAAATCACTCCAATTGAATTATGCAGATGGAATATTTACGAAAACGATTATTACCAATTAGGCGGAG
>CAYIHQ010000147.1:0-5983 GCA_964362905.1 uncultured Ignavibacteriaceae bacterium | reverse complement strand
CTGTCGCATTGAAGTTCGAGTCGCCCGCGCTCGGAGTCGGTCTTTGTGGTTGCACACCTACCCTTCAATTCCACGATTTCCATTACCAGCTTTGTGATGTCAGAATTCGCCTGTTCAACATGGGCATCGGATTGGATGATTGGGCGCACTGGGAGTTGACCCAAGCTGAAGAGGGTCACCTGCGGAAAGGAACTCTTGAAATCGTTAAACATCGTACGCCAAAAGAAATTGGCAACCTTAGAGTTGATGATTCCGAGCAAACACACCTCATCTTCGAGCGATTTCCCCATCACCGTAAAGATATTCCCCGTCACAGCTATTTTGTCCTTCAAGATGCTCGCCGTTGGACCATATCCAATTTGTCTAACCACGATTTTGTGAGGCGCCAGATGGACTTCTTCGTCCCAGCAACCACCTGCCGTTTCAGGCCGCACAAACAAGACGTACTCAGAAGGAGGAGTCACATAGTATCGCTGGACATCACCACCCCCTACAATTGGAACATACTCCTTGCTCAGTTTTGAGGGCGAGAAGTATTTTGAGCGATCTCCAGTTATGAGGCCCCGATTGAGGCCGGCAACATCTTTCAGTGGACTATTCTGTGAAATCAGCTTCTTAATGAGTGACACATTCTTCTCGTTCACCAAGATATTCCATATGCAGCCCGAAAGGTCCAAGTAATCTCCCTGAATGCTCGAAGACTCATAATTTGGATTTGCCGTGAACTCCTCCGAAAGTTGGCTCGTGGTCATGATTCTCGACCGAGACCTTTTCGTCTCATCCTCCTGCTGCTGAAGCACAACTACGCAGGTGTGCACATCAGCATTCTCAAATACAAGCCCCTTGGCGACAGCGATAGTCCTTATCTCGCAATGATCCATCAAATATTTGCGAAGGGATTCCGCGTATACATTATTCAATAGAGTGGTCGGAACAATGTATCCAAGAAGCGCCCCCTTCGTTAGGAGCATACTAGCTCGCTGCAGGAACAAGTGGAAAAGATCAATCTTGAATTCCGCAGCGACATAGTGCGACCGCAAATACTCAATGAGGGCAACATCAGTGTTGTGAGGTTGTATCATACGATACGGCGGGTTCCCCACGAGCGCATCAAACCCTCCCCGCCTCATCACCTTGGGGAACACGTCTTCGAAGTTCATTGGCTTCAGTTTCGATTCGTCCACATCTGGGAAAAGCGCTCCGTCAAGAATGTCGCGTCCGATCAGCGAATTCCCACAAACGATGTTCTTCTTCAAATCCGGCAGTATGCTCTCCTTGAACATCCCAAACTGGTGCGCCTCGTTCATCGTTGCGTCTTCCAGCAACTTTAGATACAGCGACAACTGCGTCACCTCCGTCGCCTGAAAATCGAGATCCACGCCATAAATGTTGTTCGTCAGGATCTCTTTCTTCTTCTTGAGCGTCAGGTGTACGTGTCCATCCCTCAAAAACACATCGTCCTTGCCCGCCGCTTCAGGATGCTCCGTGTAATACAGCGTGTGGTACGCGAGGAGTTGGCCGTAGACTTCGATAAGAAATGACCCCGACCCGCACGCAATGTCGGCAAAGGCCATCTCCGCTATCTCTTTGGGCGACTTCCCCTCGATGAGCTTGCCCACGGTCTCCGTGACGATGTACCGGACGATGTATTCCGGAGTGTAGTACACTCCGCCTGCCTTCCGCACTTCCGGCTTCTCTTCGACCTTGACCCGCTTATCGGTGGCGTGCACCACCTTTCCCAAGAACCGTTCGTAGATGCTCCCGAGGATCCAGATCGGGATCTGGTTAAAGTCGTACGGCGACGACGGGTCGGAGAGTTCTTCGCAGATCCCGCCAAACACCTTGTCGTCCGGTGGAGCGAATTCCTTGCCGTCGAGAATGCGATGCGGCTTGAACACCAGGCCGTTGTACTTCGGCTCCAAGCGTCCGCACAACCCGACAAACGCCTTCCACGCCGACTTCTGTCCCGCCAGGTTGATGATCTGCGCTTCTTCGATCCCCTTGTCTTCGAGAAACCGGATGAACACGAGGCGGTCGATGGTACGCTGGATCGCCTCCGTCAGCTCCTCTCCCTGCAGTTCTTCATTCGCCTTCTTGAACGCCTTGGCCAGCCGCTCCCGGTATTCGTCCAGTTGTTCCAGGAAGGCCTCGTCCACCGGTTGGAATCCGCCGGTAAGCGCCCCAGCCTTCTTTCCTTTGCCGCGCGGCTTCGGCAGATCTGCGACGTATTTCTCCAGTGAGCCCCCCGCCACGGCATCCCGTCCAAACAGATGAAAGATGCGGGCAAACTTTTCCGGGTCGGAATAGTCGGTGAATTGAAACGCCTCGACTTTGCGGTTGAGGGCAGTTGTAATGTCGGGCTTGTAGCGGCAGTCGAGGATATGAAATTCCTCGAAGTCGGTAAGAATGGCGAGCGGGGTCTTGGAGTTCCAGGCGTATCGGATCGTCTGGAAGTAGTCGTTCGAGTTTGACAAACTCCTGGACGGCTTCTTCGCCTCGACGAAGAACTTGACTGTCCGGTAGTTGGGCGCCGCGGAGAACGCATAGTCGGCGCGACGCTGCGATCCGGCCATCCGCACTTTGTTCTCGATCTGCACTTCTTGGGAGAACGGGTTCTTCTGTCGCTCGTGGGTCACGTCCCATCCGAGTGCGGCGAAGAACTTGTCGATGAAGTCCTGGCGGACCTGGCTCTCCTGGTACCCGGGGGAGAGGTAGTGCGATTTCTGCGCCTCGAAGTCGGCGACGAGCTGGCGGATGAGAAGGTGGGAGTGTTCCATCATGCTTGGCGAACTTGGCGTTAGCTGTTCTCTGGAGCGGACTCAAAATTCAAGGAAGTCGCCCCCGAACTTGTCCCCGCACGCTGTCGCCGGGGATGTTGCTGTCGGGGGCCTCGCTGTTGAGAATGAACGGTTCCCGCCAGAAGCATGCGGGAACGACGAATGATGTTTGACGGTATGGGCATTTTTGAGACCGCCTCTGAAGAACTTGGCGACCTTGGCATTGGTGCTCTCATCAGGACTTGGCGTCATGGCGGTTCATGCTTCTGGGCGTTCTCGCAGGCCGCATCCTGGAGACGCTAGCGGCGCGCCAACCACGTCTCCGGGTTCTGCTTGTCCTTCTCGTACCAGATCTCGAAGTGGAGCACCGACCCGGACACCGTCTCACCGCTGCGAGCGATCTCCATTCCTTCCGACACACGTTGATCCTCGGACACGAGCACGTCCGAGAGATGCGCATACACGGTACGGTAGCCGTCGAAGTGGTTGACGATCAGCACGTTCCCAAACCCGGGGATGAACGAGAGCACCGACACTTCGCCGTCCGCGACGGCATAGACGCCGGACCCGGAGTTTGTGGCAATATCGATGCCGGTGTTCTGCGTGACTGTCTTGAGCACGGGATGCGTTACATTCCCGAACTTTGCCTGCACGCGTCCTGCCGTGACCGGCCACCGCAAGCGACCCTTTCGGTCGGCAAATGCCACCGCTGGCCGTACCTCAGGCGCCGGCAGTTTCGGCAGCGTGCGCATGATGGTCTTCGGTGTCCGGGCCTCCGCCAGTGCGCGCTTCCGCCGATCTTCTTCCGCACGCTCCTTCTTCACCCGCTCCGCTTCAATAAGGTTCGCGATCAACTGTTCGATCCGCTGGACGGCCTGAGTCCGCTTTGTCAACTCCTGCGAGTACGCCTTCTTGTCCTTCCGCAACTTGCGGAGCATCGATTGGCGCTCGACGGTGGTGCGCTTCAACTTGTTCTCTTCGCGCGTCTTTTCCGCCAGAACCTGGCGCTCGTTGGCCAGCTTCGTCTGGAGGGTCCGGTTCTGCCGCTCGAGGTCCGATTTCTTCGTCGTCAGGTCTTGCAGGTCCCGTACACGCTGATCGGCGAACCGGCGCAGGTACTGAATGCGAATGGAAAGTTGGTTGAGGGAGCGGGAGGAAAAGAGGAGTTCGAGATCGTAGATTCTGCCGCTCATGTACACAGAACGAACCCATCCCGCGTAATGGGTCGTCAATTCGTTCACTTGGCGCTCCAGGCCGCCGATCGAAGAACGCGCTTCCCGAATCTCCCCCGTCAACTGCTGTTCTTCTTCGCGCAGCTGCCGGAGAAGCTCACCGAGCAGTGTGCTCTGCTCTTCGAGGTCGTCCAGGCGTTGCAGCGTGGACCGTTCCCGCCGTTCACTTTCCTTCAGCTTCTTCTCGAACGATGTGATCTCGTCTCGCAGGCGCTGAAGCTCCTTCTCGCGGCGCTGCAGTTCGGTCGGCTTGCGCTGTGCCTCCAGCGTCATCAACGCCACAATCAGCAGGGCGAGGAGCAGGAGCGCCCGTTTCATTTCCACTCCACGTGCCGTGCGTTCTGCGGAGGTGAGAATTCGAACCGAAATCCCTCGGCATTCGGCCGGAGATCTGCGTACCTCATGGTCACGATCTGTTTGCGTTGGTGCTGGATGGCACGGATGACCCGGGGGACGTTCACTCCGTCGATCGTCGTAAAATCAGAGAATGTCTGTTCAAACGTCATGATGCCGTTCCGGTCGAGCAGTTGGAGCTTGCGGATGGCCAGACTCGCCGCATCGACGACGTATCGCCGGCTCACTTCGCCGTCGCGGAAGACAAAGAACGCATCGCCCCCTTCGGAGCCCGCCGCGTCTGGCGAGCGCCGGTCAGCATCCAGAACGCGCCCTCCGGTAAAGAGAGCCAGGATGTCGTCAAATCCCAACTCCAGGCGGAGCGCCTTGCGCAGATTCTCGGCGGTGGTCGGGCCGACATACAGCTTGTTCTCCAACGCGCTATAGGCCTGGAACGTGGTCCGTGTGATGAGCGCCTGCGCCACACGAATGCCGAACGGCCCCTCGACGGTGATCTGGATGGAATCCGGCTTGCGCAACGCCAGCGTAAAGTCGCCACTCTGCGAGAAGGAAGAGGTCTCCACGCTCAGTGTTCCGTCTCCAGTGAGGCTCCGGAGATCGTCTTGCGCACGATCGGCGCGGTCTGTCGCGGCATCGAATGAGACCGACGTCGAACCGACGGCCACAGTGCCGGTGGAGGCGCATCCCGACCAACCGACCAGAACCACGACCACTGACGACCACACGAGCAGGTTGCTGAGAATCCCCCTGAATGACCAAACCATGAACCGCCAAGCCGCCAAGGAAACTCGTGGGAAATATGTATATCTCCCCAATACACCTTGGCGATCTTGGCGATTGAGAACTCGCTGAGACCTTGGCGTCATGGCGGTAAGTATGTTTCCGCATCCTGCGAGTAAGGGGCGCTTCACAAGCTCCCTCGTTCCACTTTCATCCGGAGGGAGTCGCTCTTGGGGCTCTGGCTGAGAGCTTTGCGCCATTGTTCGATGGCCTTCTCCTTCAGGCCAAAGCGATAGTACACATCCCCCAGATGTTCCAGGACCACGGCGCTTGCCTCGCCGCCTTCCACCGCCTTCTCGATGTAGTCACGCGCTTCCTCATACCGCTCCAACATGTACATGATCCATCCGTACGTGTCGAGATACGAAGCATTGTTCGGTTCCGTCATGAGCGACTGCTCCGACATCAGCTTGGCGCGTTGCAGTTGGACGCCCCGTTCGGACAGACTATAACTGTAGTTGTTGAGGACGAGGGCATTGGCCGAGTCGACGGTCAGCGCTTCTTCATAGAGACGATCGGACTCGGCGTGGCGTTTCAATCCATCCAACGTCAGGGCCAGCGTGCTTAGCACGGTCATGTCCTTCGGATTGATCCGGTAAGCCTTCTGCAGCTCGTCCACTGCCTCCGCGGGTTGTTCAATGCGGGAGTACACAAGCCCCTTGAGCAGATAAACGCGAAAGTCGTTCGGCACGGACTGCCGCGCCTGGTCGGCGGTCTGCAACGCGCGGGTGAAGTCCCCTTTGTCGAGCGCGATGGAGCCGAGGAACCACCATGCGTCTGCGTTCCCGGGTTCGAGTCGCGTGACCTCTGCAAACGATGCAGCCGCTGCAGAATCTCGCC
>CAYIHQ010000146.1:0-6006 GCA_964362905.1 uncultured Ignavibacteriaceae bacterium | reverse complement strand
AGCAGATCTACATTGCGCTGGACCCGGCGGCAAGCGAATTCTACGATGCGGACAAGAAGCGATACGTCTTCTCGAAGTCGGACAAGTCGGAAAAGACCTCCGAACAGATGGTGAAGTTCTGGGAATCGTGGGTGAAGCAATATCCCATCGTGTCCCTGGAAGACGGGATGGCCGAGAACGATTGGGATGGTTGGAAGATGCTGACCGAGTCTTTGGGACAGAAGGTGCAGCTCGTCGGAGACGACCTGTTCGTGACGAACGTTGAGTACTTGTCGAAAGGGATCGACCGGGGCGTGGCGAACTCCATTCTCATCAAGGTCAATCAGATCGGCACACTGACTGAGACGCTGGATTGCATCGAGATGGCCAAGCGGGCGAAGTACACCACCGTCCTGAGCCACCGATCGGGCGAGACGGAAGACTCGACCATCGCCGACATTGCCGTGGCGACCAACGCCGGACAGATCAAGACGGGTTCGGCAAGCCGTACCGACCGCATCGCCAAGTACAATCAGCTCATACGCATCGAAGAGGACCTGGATACGAACGGATACTATGCGGGTCTGGGAGCGCTGAACGTTTCGTTCTAGTATCCATTCTCTCTTGGCGTGATTGTTCTTCGACGGACCTTGGCGATCTTGGCGGTAAATGTTTTTCCGTGTCTTGCTAGAGTCACGAGGACATCATGAGCCGATGGTTGCTGTTTCCGATCCTGTTGGCGACTCAGTGGTGGGCTTCCGGATGCGATCCGAATCCGGCCGAGCCTGTCGTTGACCCGCCGTCGTTTCACGTGGGCCAGAGATGGGTCTACACGTACGATGCCGTCATGCAGGATTCGCTCGGAGGCATCCTCAACGCGTATCATGACTCCATCGAGGTGCGGGTTGCCGCCGTGGGGGACACGGTGCTGGGAATGTCGGGTCTGGTCCGAATGGAGGCGAGGTCGCTGCCCCCATTCTTCTTCCCCGGTCCGTGGCCGGGCATCGAGAGCGTCTGGTACCAGGCGACATCGACATCACTTATCGAAGTGGCGTATCGAAATCCTGGAGCCGTGCCGGTCGTTGTTTTGTCCGTCGGCGATCGCACCCGAAAATTAGCGTTCGGCAGCTTCTTCGAGCCGCTCCGTTCGGTCCGGATGGAGGCGTCGTCGGATACGACCCAACTGCGGGATGAACCCCGCATCGTGTTGAAGTATCCTTTGAAGAAGGGTGCGGCGTGGGATGCGTTCCATGTACCCTTCCTGCAGACGCGGGAGGTGGTGGCGATTGAGAAAATCCGGTCGCTGGGCAGAGACCTTTCGACCGCCCGGATCCGAACCACGATTCCGGAGTTTTCTCCGGGAATAGAGTGGGACGACTGGGTTTCGCCGATTGGCCTTGTGCGACGCTTCATCAAAGTGACGCTGGAGATGACCGACGAGAACATGAATTTCTTGGGAAAATTCACGAGCACCGAGACGCTCGAACTCGTCGCAATGTAGTTGGTTGGACCTTGCTCCGCGCATCATCGTGTTCTTACTCCTGTCTCCTGGATCCTGTATCCTCTCTTGGTTTTCCTATGAAAATCAAATTTGGCACCGACGGCTGGCGCGGCGTGATCGCCCAGGACTTCACCTTCGATAACCTCTCCCGCGTTGCACAGGCGACCGCCCGCTACTACAAGAAGCACAAGAAGATCCGTAACGGCATCGTCGTCGGCTACGACTCGAGGTTTCTCTCGAGGGAATTCGCCGAGAAGGTCGCCGAGGTCCTCGCCAACAACGGGATCAAGGTCATCCTCTCAGACAAGATCTCGTCTACGCCGATGGTTTCCTTGCTCACGACGAAGCGGAACGCCGCCGCCGGCGTGGTCATTACGGCCAGCCATAACCCAGCTAAATACAACGGCTTCAAGATCAAGGGGGACTTTGGGGGTCCGGCCCATCCCGAAATGATCGACAAAGTGGAAAAAGAATTGGAGAAGGTCCGGACCACGCCGAGGGTCAAACGCACCTTCGCAGAACTTGCCGCGAAAGGTTCGATCGCGCCCTACGACTTCACGCAGGTATATGTCGACGACATCCGGACGAAGATCAACCTGGACGTCATCCGCTCCGGCGGGATCAAGATCGCCTACGACGCGATGCACGGCGCGGGACAGGGAGTGATGGAGCAACTGGTGCCGCTGACCGTGTCCCTTCGGGAGACATTCAATCCGTCATTCGGAGGCGCTCACCCCGAGCCGTTGCCCCAGCATCTGAAGGAATTGTCGAAGGCCGTCGTCGAGCGGAGATGCGACATCGGCATCGCCACCGACGGGGATGCGGACCGCGTCGGCGCGTTCGATGAAAAAGGCGCCTTCGTCGATTCGCATCGCATCTTTGCCGTCCTGCTGAAATATCTCGTGCAAGAAAAACACTGGACGGGGGAGGTCGCGAAGTCGTTCTCCGTCAGCCAGATCATCGACAAGATGTGCACGGCCTACGGCCTCACGCTCCACGAGACCGCGATCGGGTTCAAGCACCTCTGTCGCCTCATGACCGAACGCGACATTCTCATTGCGGCGGAGGAAAGCGGCGGCCTGGGCGTGAAAGGCCACCTGCCCGAGCGCGACGGGATCTACATCGGCCTTCTCCTCTGCGAGGTCATGGCCGTGCGACGCAGGAAACTCAGCGAGCTTGTCGGCGAGGTGATGGCGGAGTTCGGCTGGCACCACTTCGACCGTTACGACGCACATCTCACAGAAAAAGAAAAGAAACGGGTGCTCGCCCTCTATAAGAAAGGCGTTCGATCCCTCGCCGGTCAGCCCGTGAAGCGCGTCGAGACAAAAGATGGATTCAAGCTGTTCGTCGAGACCGGCTGGGTGTTGGTCCGCGCCTCGGGCACGGAACCGCTCATCCGGTTCTACGCCGAAGCCGACACGCCGGAAAATGTGAAAGCCCTCCTCACAGCCGCACGGAACGTCTAAGAAACATGATCTCCCTTCGGATCTCCCAAGGGTGCGGGATCACCATCCGCACCCTTCTTCATTCTGCAGCCCCTGCTCTTGGCCTCTTGTTCCTTGCGTTCTTGACGTCGTTTGCGGGCAGCAATCCCAAGACTGCTCGCGCGGCCCGCACCGCCACGGCCCCCAGGATCGACGGGATCATCAATGAGCCGGCCTGGCGGCTGGCCCCTGCGATCACCGAGTTCTCCCAGTACGACCCGATCGAAGGAGCCCCCCCCACCCAGCGGACCGACATTCGCATCCTCTACGACGACGATGCGCTCTACATCGCCGCGACGATGTATGACACCGATCCTTCCGGGATCGTGGCTCGCCTGGCCCGTCGGGATGACGAGATCGAATCCGATTTCATCTCCTTCCGGCTCGACACCTACAACGACCATCAGACGGCGTACGAATTCACGGTCAATGCGGCCGGTGTGAAGGTGGACATCCTCCAGTATGATGACGGTGCGCGAGAGGACGTCTCATGGGATGCGGTGTGGGACGTGGAGACGATGATCGGGGACAGCGGCTGGACCGCCGAACTGCGCATCCCATTCTCCATGCTGCGGTTCAACGACGCCGACGAGCAGGAATGGGGATTCCAGATCGTTCGTAACATCACGCGGAACAACGAGCGCCTCCATTGGACGCTCATCCGACGCGCTGAAAGCGGCTGGGTGTCGAAGTTTGGCCGCCTGAACGGGATTGTGGGCGTGCGAAGCCGGGCATCCCTCGAAGTGCTCCCGTACGGCCTGGTCGAATCCGCGGCCCTGACGGCCCGGGACGATCGTGCGGACGTGCACCGGAACAGCGTCAACGCCGGCGTCGACATCAAGTACCGGCCGTCCGGCGGCCTCACCATCGATGCCACCTTCAACCCGGATTTCGGCCAGGTGGAAGCCGATCCCGCCGTGCTCAACCTGTCGACGTTCGAAACGTTCTACCCTGAGAAGCGTCCGTTCTTCGTGGAGGGAGTGCAGATTCTCCGGTTCACATCGTTCGGCGACGGGCTCGGCCCCGGGTTGTTCTATTCGAGGCGCATAGGACGATCATTGTCGGTTTCCGCGCCCTCTGGCGGCTACATCGAAGAGGAGCCGCGGTTCGCCACGATTCTCGGCGCAGCCAAGATCTCGGGCAAGACGGCCTCGGGCCTTTCCATCGGAGTCCTCGAAGCCGTGACCGGAGAGGAGAATGCGACCGTCATTGATTCAGCGGGTGCGCGCTCAACGCCCCGCGTCGTCCCGGCCGCGAACTACGGTCTGGTCCGGCTTCGTCAGGATTTCAGCGGCAATTCCAACGCCGGCATCATCCTTACGAGCGTCAACCGTGAGGACCGAATCCCCGCGTTCACCGGCGGCCTCGACTGGAATCTCCGGTTCATGGACAACATGTACCGCATCGACGGATTTCTCGCGCACAATCGCACGGGCTTCCGGGGATTCACAGAGGAGGGCTCGGCGGGCCGGGTGGCGTTCTCCAAGGATGGCGGTCCGCACTGGCGCGGATCCGTCAGCGCCGATTTTACGTCACGCCGCTACAATGTCAACGATATCGGATTCTTTCGTCGTCCGAACGACCATGGCCTGATTGGTCAGGCGTCGTACCGCGATGATGAGGTCGATGATTGGAAACGCCGATGGAATGGCAACCTCAACCATCACCGTCGCTGGAACTACGAGCGCGCCGAGATCATCAACTCCTGGGAGGGGCAAGCGTACGTGGGGCTCCTCAGCTATTGGGAATTCCAGTTGAATGGTTCGGTCGATGCGGGGGACTTTGACGACCGCGAGACACGCGGGCACGGATTGTTCGCAAAGCCGTCGACCCGACAACTGCGCCTGACCGTCGAAACCGACAACCGCGAGCCGATCGTGGCCGATGTCTCGCTCCGGGCCGGGACAGACAGCCGGGGGGCGAGGATCTGGGAGGGCGCACTCGAGCTCGTACTAAAACCGGCGGCGGCGCTGACGATCGAAATGGAGGTCGCGCACACCCGGGCCGACCGACAGTTCGCCTGGCTGACGAATGCCGAGGACACGACCGTCGCCCCCTCGGAATTCTCGGTGTTTGCCGACCGGACCACCCGCCTGTGGGACGCGACCACGCGAGGTTCCATGGTCTTCACACACAATCTGACGCTGCAATGGTATCTGCAGTGGTTCGTCGCAAAGGGGCAATTCGTCGGTCCCCAGGCCCGCCTCGGTGTTGACCGCTATGCTCCGATCGGTCTGCCAGGCCAGGAGTTCACGGACCTCTCGTTCAATTCCAACCTTGTTCTCCGCTGGGAGTATCGGCCTGGCAGCACGCTCTTCCTCGTGTGGTCGCACGGTCGCACCGGTCCCGGAGGTCCGTTCCTGCAGGGCCTCGACCGGAGCGCCGGCGATACGTTCCGCCTCCCGCCCGACAATGTCCTGCTGTTGAAGCTCAGCTATTGGTTCTCTTCATGACGCTCACGACGCCGGTCCGTCGGGGCGACGAGATCCTCCTCGACATCAGCGATGCAGCATTTGAAGGCAAGAGCATCGCGCGGGTGGAGGGCATGGTCGTATTTGTCGACGGCGGCGTGCCCGGCGACCGCGTCCGCGCCGTCGTCACGAAGGTCAAAAAACAGCACGCCGAAGCCCGCGTCGTGGCGATCGAACGCCCGTCTCCGCTTCGCACCGACCCGGCATGCGCACATTTCGGCACCTGCGGCGGATGTCGCTGGCAGCACGTTGCGTACGAAGCCCAGCTGGAGTTCAAGCAACGACACGTCCTTGATTCGCTCGAACGCATCGGGGGCCTGACCGGGTTCGAGGTGGTTCCGATCCTCGGATGCGAGACGCCGTACTGGTATCGCAACAAGATGGAATATTCGTTCGCGGCGAAGGAGTGGCGGACGGAGCGCCCGACGGAGGGGAGCACGGAGGAAGAGGGGATCTACCTTGGCCTGCACGTTCCAAAACGATATGACAAAGTCCTCGACATCGGCCAGTGCCACCTGCAATCGGAGGAGTCCAACCGAATCCTGGCGGCCACGCGCGCCTTCGCCCGCAC
>CAYIHQ010000145.1:0-6034 GCA_964362905.1 uncultured Ignavibacteriaceae bacterium | reverse complement strand
GCTGGCACGCCGTGATACCCGCTTCCGTGCCCGCAACTTTGAAGTCCATGTCGCCGAGGTAATCCTCATTGCCAAGGATGTCGCTGAGGACGGCCACGCGATCTCCTTCTTTGACGAGACCCATCGCGATACCGGCAACAGCCCGGGGCATCGGCACGCCTGCGTCGAACAGCGCAAGGCTGCCAGCGCACACGCTCGCCATCGACGACGAACCATTCGATTCGAGGATATCCGAGACGATCCTGAGCGTGTACGGGAATTCTTTTTCGTCCGGCTGGACCATTCTCAGCGCCCGTTCGGCAAGATTTCCATGTCCGACCTCACGACGGCCGACGCCGAGCCGGCCAGTTTCACCCACGCTGAACGGCGGAAAATTGTAGTGCAACATGAAACGCTTGGACGTTTCCGGGTGCAGTCCGTCGAGCATCTGCTCGTCGAGCTTTGTCCCGAGCGTGGCAGACGTCAGGCTTTGCGTTTCGCCCCGCGTGAAAAGGGATGAGCCGTGTGTGCGCGGCAGGAGTCCGACCTCGATCGTGATCGGACGGACCTGCGTCAGGGTGCGACCGTCGAGGCGTTTGCCGTCGTCCAGGATGGTCGACCGCATCGCGTTCTTCTCGATGTCGTGCAGGATCTCGTGGATCGTCTCTTTCTGGTCGGGGTATTGTTCCAGCAATGCGGTGGTGACAGCCGAGACCACAGCATCCGTCTTCAGGGAACGGTCTTCCTTCGTCAGGACGGTCCGGGTCAGTTCCTTCAGCCCGCTTTCCCCGCGCTGCCTCACGGCCTTCTCCAGTCCTTCGGGGTACGTCGCTGCAACGACCTCACGTTTCGCCTTATTGATGAGACGCGCCAACTCTCGTTGGGCAGCGCACAGCGCCCGAATGGCTTCATGGCCGACATTGATGGCCTCGAGCATCACCGCTTCCGAAATCTCGCGCGCTTCCCCTTCCACCATGACGATTGAATCGTCCGTGCCAGCCACCGTAATGTCGAGCTCGCTATGGTCGAGTTCCTCGTACGTAGGATTGATCACATACCGGCCGTCCACGCGCCCCACGCGCACTTCGGCGATCGGTCCGTCGAACGGCACATCGGACACCATGAGAGCCGCGGACGCTGCGCAGGCGCCCAGAACATCGGCGTCGTGCTGGCGGTCGGAGGAGTATACCGTCACGATGATCTGCGTCTCGTACCGGTGGTTCTTCGGGAACATCGGGCGGATCGGACGGTCGATCAGGCGGGCCGAGAGGATCTCCCGCTCCGAGGGACGTCCCTCACGTTTGAAGAATCCACCGGGGATCTTGCCGGCGGCTGATGTCTTCTCCCGGAATTCCACCTGGAGGGGGAAGAAATCGATGCCTTCCCGCGGTGTACGCGAGCTGACGACCGTCGCCAACACCATCGTGTCGGCATATCGAACCATCACCGAGCCGTCGGCTTGTTTTGCGAAGCGGCCCGTTTCAAAGGTGAACGGTTTGCCGTTGAGGAGTAGTTCCTGAATGTGTCTCATAGGTTCCTTCGTTCGGGCGCGCCCCTTGGCGCGTCCTGATCTGCGTTACTTCCGGATCTCCAATTCTTGGATGATCTTCCGGTACCGATTGACATCCTTCTCCATCAGATAGTCCAAAAGCCGGCGTCGTTTGCCAACCAACTTGAGCAACCCCAGCCGGGAATGATGGTCCTTCTTGTGCCCCTCGAGATGCGGCGAGAGACTGTTGATATGAGCCGTCAGAATGGCGATCTGGACCTCGGGTTTCCCCGTATCGGTCGCAGACGTGCCGTATTTCGTGATGAGCTCTGCCTTGAGTTCCTTGGTGATCGGCATTGCTTCTCCTGGTTGATGGTTCGTGAACTTACCGTGTTCGGGCCGCCACGAAGGCGACCGCATGCTCGCGATCCCTGTCCATCTGCCAGATCAGGGCATCGACGCTGTCAAATTTCTCTTCATCCCGCAATCGCAGCAGGAACGTGGCCGTGATCGAACGTCCGTAAATATCTTCGTCAAACTCCAGCACGTACACCTCGATCGTGCGCGGGCCGTCCGGATGAAACGTTGGCCGCACGCCAATGCTCGCAAGTCCAAACCGCTGCTGTCCATCACCCACATCCACGCCGACCACATAGATCCCGTTCCGTGGGATCATCTTGCGCGCGAAGGAAGGCGCCAGGTTCGCCGTCGGGTAGCCGAGCGACCGTCCGCGCCGGTCGCCTGGAATGACGATGCCCGTCACGCCATACGGGCGCCCGAGAAACCGGGCAGCGCTCTCAACATCGCCGTCGCGCAGAAAATCCCGAATCGCCGAACTGCTGACCGGCACTCCATTGACGTCCCGTTGCGGAACCGTCGTCGCAGCAAACCCACATTCACGGGCCAGGTCCTGGATCGACTGGGCGCTTCCCTCGCGATTCCTGCCGAAGTGATGGTTATACCCTTCCACCATTTCGGCAAGCCCCGTTCCCTGCACGAGGAAACGCTCCAAGAACTCCCGCGACGTGAGGCGCGAGAACTCATCCGTGAACGGCAGAACCAGCATCGCGTCAATCCCCATCGGTGTGATGAGGTCACGGCGCTCCTCCGGTGAAGAAAGATACACCACGGGTGTTTCAGGACGCAACACTTCGCGCGGGTGGGGATCGAACGTCACGAGCACGCTGCGACCCGACCGATTCCGGGCACGTGCGACGACCTCCCGCAGGATCTGCTGATGCGCGAGATGGACACCGTCGAACGAGCCCACCGTCACGACGGAATTTGCATCGTATCCCAATTCCTCAAGCCGTCGTGCGAACAGCATCGCGTTCCGTCCGACCGTGCGATTCGACATGCTCCGCCAGACGTTCGAGCGTCCAGGCGTCCTTCACATTCCACGGGCCGACACGTTCCCGCCGCAAGGCGATCAAGGTGGCGCCGCACCCCAATTGTTGTCCGAGGTCGTGCACGACGGAACGCACATACGTTCCTTTCGAACACGTCAGGCGGAACGAGACGAGAGGGAGTTCCATCGCCGTCACGTCGAACGACCGGATATCGATGTCCCGTTCCGCCCGTTCGATGATCTTGCCTTCCCGTGCATACTTGTACAGCGCACGTCCCGCAACTTTAGCCGCGGAGTACATCGGCGGCTCCTGACGGCCCTTCCCGAGGAACGATTGCACTGCCGCGATGATATCGGCCGGCGTGAGATGCTCCCAGGGGCGAGTCTTCAGGACCGGGGTCTCGAGGTCGTACGACGCCGTCGTCATCCCGAGCTGAAACGCCCCCGTGTATTCCTTGTCGTAACCCACGAATTCGGTGATGCTCTTCGTCTTCGGCCCAGTGCAGAGGACCAGGAGTCCAGTGGCACGCGGATCGAGTGTCCCCGAATGCCCGACCTTCCGGATGCGAAACATGGACCGCACTTTCCGGACAACGTCGAACGACGTCCATTGCACCGGCTTATCCACCAACAGGATCTCGCCTGCAATATTGAAATCCCAAGGAGGGGTCACGATGTCCCTGACGATGGATCCTCCTCCGACCGGGATTGCTCTTGGTTGCGGATGCGCTTGAACAACGCTTCGAGGTCCATTGCCTTGTCCATGGTGTCATCCAGCAGAAAGGCGATCTCCGGCGTGAAGCGCAAGCGCACCGCTTTCCCGACCGCGCTCCGGATGGACGGCTTCTGATTTTCCAGGAGGGCGAGCGATCGCTTCTTCCGTTCCGCATCGCCGAAGATACTCACGAAGATCTTGGCGACCCGGAGGTCCGGAGACACCCGCACCTCGGTGACCGTCAGAAACCCGTACTCTTCGATGCTGAATCGACGTTGAAACACCCCGCCGACCTCCTCTTTGATCACGGAGGCAACGCGTTCCGCTCTCAGTCCCACGGCCGTTGGTCAGTTCAGTTTTCGTTTCGTTTCGACGCTGCGGTAGGCCTCGACGATATCGCCGACTTTGATGTCGTTGAACGCTTCGAGGCCCAGACCGCACTCGTACCCCTGCTCGACCTCGCGCACATCGTCTTTGAACCGCTTCAGCGAAGCCAGCGATCCGTCGAACACCTGAATGCCGTCGCGGACCAGCCGCACACGGTTGCTGCGGACGATCTTCCCGTCCCGCACGAAACATCCCGCGATCGTTCCGACCTTCGAGATCTTGAAGATGTCCCGCACCTCGACCGTCGCCGTCACTTCCTCGGACACGGTGGGCGCCAGCATCCCCTCGAGAGCCGACTTCACCTCATTGATGGCGTCATAGATGATGCTGTAGAGGCGGATGTCGATGTCTTCCACCGCGGCGAGCTGACGCGCCTTCAGGTTCGGCCGCACATGGAAGCCGATGATGATGGCCTGTGAGGCCACCGCCAGAAGCACGTCTGACTCGGAGATGCCGCCGACGCCCTTGTGAATGACATGGACCTTCACTTCGTTCGTCGACAACTTCATGAGCGAATCTGCCAGGGCTTCGGCCGATCCGTCCACGTCCGCTTTGACGATGAGGGGAAGGTCGCGCACCTGGCCTTCCTTGATCTGCTTCGAGACGTCATCCAGCGTCAGACGGCGATTCTGCCGGAAGTCCTGCTCGCGTTTCAACTGTTGACGCCGGAGGCTGATGTCGCGCGCCTGGCGCTCATCTTCCATGACGATCAATGGATCACCAGCCTGAGGAATGCCCTCGAACCCGGTCACCTGTACGGGCTGCGACGGTCCGGCGGCCTCGACACGCTGACCGCGTTCGTTGTACATCGCGCGCACGCGGCCACTCCACACTCCCACGACAAACGGGTCGCCGACCCTCAGGGTCCCCTTCTGCACGAGCACGGTAGCCAAGATGCCGCGGCCCTTGTCCAGTTCCGCCTCGACGACGGACGCGCGGGCCATGTGCTTCGCATTGGCCTTGAGATCGAGCACGTCGGATTCCAGCAGGATCTTCTCCAGCAGGAGCTCGATGTTCTTTCCGGAACGCGCGGAGACCTCAACCACCTGGTGTTTGCCGCCGTATTCTTCGACCAGCAGACCCCGTTCCGCCAATTGCTGCTTAATGCGTTCGGGATTCGCCTCCGGCTTGTCGACCTTGTTGATGGCGACCACCATGGGCACATTCGCCGCCTGGGCGTGGCTGATCGCTTCGATCGTCTGCGGCATGACAGCGTCGTCGGCCGCGACCACGAGGACCACGATATCTGTGATCTGCGCGCCGCGGGCACGCATGGCCGTAAAGGCTTCGTGGCCGGGAGTATCGAGGAAGGTGATCTGTCGGCCGTTGGCGAGTGTCACTTCGTACGCGCCGATGTGCTGTGTGATGCCCCCGGATTCACCGGCGACCACGTTGGCATTGCGAATATGGTCGAGGAGCGAGGTTTTTCCGTGGTCGACGTGGCCCATGATCGTCACGACCGGCGGTCGCGAGGTCATCGTCTCGGGTTCGTCCTCCTCATCCTCGAGTTCTTCCGCCGTGAATTCCTCCTGGAACGTCACCTGGAAGCCGAACTCGTCGGAGACGAGGGTGATCGTGTCTTTGTCGAGGCGTTGGTTGATGGAGACCATGATGCCGAGGCCCATGATCTTCTGAATGACATCTGCGACGGGGACGCGCATCAGGTTGGCGAGCTCACCTACCGTGACGAACTCCGTCACGCGGACGCGCGTACGTTCCTGTTCTTCTTCATCCTGAATGCGGGCTTGTTCTTCATCCCGGCGATCTTTCTTCTTGCGCCGGATCGCTGCACGAGCTGTCGCGGGCGCGTCCACCGTCATCTCCGAAAGGGTCTCACGGATGGCGCGGTCCACGGCGGCCACGTTTACTTCCGCGCGACGCCCCTTCTTCTTCTTTTTCGCTTTGTTGGCGTCCTCTTCCTCGCGGGACGACGTCGGAGTTGCCTTGGCCTTGACGGGCTCTGTGCGGATCTTTTTCTTCTTCTTTTTCTTCTTGTCCGCCTCCGACTCCTGGGCCACCGTGGGCTTCTTCGCCTTGGTGAGATCCATCTTTCCCATGATCGTCAGGCCGCGCGACTGGCGGGTCTGGAGGGTCTCGAGGGGAGATCTCGCCTTGC
>CAYIHQ010000144.1:0-6037 GCA_964362905.1 uncultured Ignavibacteriaceae bacterium | reverse complement strand
ATATCATTTCATATCCAACTCGCCAGGGCTTCCCCCCCCCCCTCCCTCACCCTCCCCGCCTCACCGTGATGCGTGCTCCCGCAGAAACACTTCGCAGAACTCTCTGATCTCATCTCTCACCCGACGGAAGTCCGCCAGTATCTCCTCCTCCGAGCCGACCGTGAATGTCGGATCATGGAAAGCATGATGGAGCGTGCGGGTCGCACCGGCGATGAACGGGCACTGCTCCTTCGCGTTGTCGCAGACGGTGATCACCCAGTCGAAGCTCATGTCCAGGAGAGTATCCACATGCTTCGATGTATGGCGGGAAATATCCACACCCGCCTCCGCCATAACCTGGATGGCTCTTGGATTGACGCGTGACGCGAGAACGCCGGCGCTGTGCACCTCCGCTTGTCCGTGCGAGAAGTGGCGCAACCATCCTTCGGCCATCTGAGATCGGCAGGAGTTCCCCGTGCAAAGCACGAGGATCCGTGGAATGCTCATTCGATGTCCTTCCTCATACAGACTGCGGTGGTGGCGCACACATGGGTGAACTCAGCTGACCCGAGAAGTCCGGGGTTTGTGATCGCCGTTCGTTCCGACCTTGCAAATCCTTTCTTGCGGAAGAATCCCTCCGCTGTTTCCGTGAGAAGCCATACTCGCTTCACACCTCGACGTGCCGCTTCTTCGAGGAGGCTTTCGACCAACCGGCTTCCGATGCCACTGCCACGACTGGCCGACTCCACGGCAACGGAGCGTAGCAACGCGTCTTCCCCGTAGAATTCGAATCCTCCGACCGCTACAGCATCCGCGTCGCGCATGATCCACAGCTCTCCCGCGGTGGACGACAGGATGTCTGTGGGTAGATGCCCCTGCTCCAGGAGTGCGCGTGCGATCTCGTGGTCGCTTCCGGTCGCAGGTACGAATGAAATCATGACGGTTTTTCTCCCGAGACCGTGATGCTGGCAATCGAGGTTCCGGTTTCCCGAAATGAGCGTATCTGATCGGCCGACAGATACGCGGAAAGGAATACATCGGAGAGTTCGTGGACGCGTTCCTTCCGAACCACCACGTCGACGAAACCCACCTCCTTCAGCAACGCAAGATACATGTCCCGGTCGATCGCGCCAGAGATGCATCCTGCGTGAAGTTCGGCGACATCCCGTACCTCCGCTGGCACCGCTCCGCGGACTACCGTGTCGGAGACTGCGAATCGTCCGCCTGGCCTCAGGACGCGCAGCATCTCTGCAAATGCCGCCCGTTTGTCCGGCACGAGGTTGAGGACGCAGTTGCTGACGATGACATCGGCGATCCCGTCCGCGAGCGGCATGTGTTCGATCTCGCCCCGGACGAACTCCACATTCGTGAATCCGAGCTTCGCCGCGTTTTCCTGTGCCTTTCGGATCATGGCCGGTGTGAAATCGAGGCCAATAACCCGGCCGTTATCACCCACCAGTTGGCGGGCAACGAAGCAGTCGTTGCCGGCGCCGCTCCCGAGATCTACGACAGTCTGTCCAGGCCGGATACCAGCGGCGTCCGTGGGGATGCCGCAGCCCAGCGCCATGTCGGCGTCGGCGACGTAGCCCTCACGCCCGGCGTAGGATTCGGCAAAAGTGAAATCGGCCGCGCATCCGCACACGGGGCCGCAACAGGTTGCCGTGTTGACCACGCCTGTGTAGTGGTCCCGGACATCACGTTTGATCTCTTCGGGTGTGCGCATCTTGGATCTCCTTAAGGTGTGCTTGATTACTTTCCAAGAACAAAGATGTGCCGCCCTTGCTTCCAGGCCTAGCAGCAGGACCGTATCTCCCCAAGCCACTCGTTCATCGTATCGACGAGGAAACGAACCCCCTCCGGGTCCAGGCAATAGCATGACTTGGAACCATCCACCTCTCCCTTGATTAAGCCCGCAGTTTTGAGTTCCTTCAAATGCTGTGAGACGGTCGCCTGCGCAAGCGGCACCATGTCAACGATCTCACCGCAGACGCACTCGTTCCGTTTGGCCAATTCTCGGAGAATGGCAACCCGCGCCGGATGGGCCAGCGCCTTCGCCAGCGAGGCGATGCGAACATCCTTCGACCTGAAAAGGGCGGTTTTTGTTGCGGGCATAGGGCACCACAAATAGCACATTGTTGCTTGACGTTTGATTATTCCCGCGCCGCTTTCTGGCGCGGGCTTCATCGTATCTTTACGATAAACTAACGAAAAGGTTCCATGGAAATCAAATCTCCCGCCGCCCGTCTGTTCACCTCTCCATTCTTCATTCCAGCCCTCTTCGGGCTCTTGAAACTCACCCTGCATCTCGTGGCAAACGCCTTCCCCGCCTACGAGTTCTTTCGGGACGAGCTCTACTATCTCGTCAGCACCGACCATCTGGCGGCCGGGTATGTCGATCATCCCCCGCTTTCCATTTGGATCCTCGCGCTCAGCCGGATGCTGTTCGGGGACTCCTTGTTCGCTGTGCGATTGCTCCCCGCCGTGGCGGGTTCGGCGATGGTATTCATCACCGGCATGATGGTACGAGAACTGGGGGGCGGGCGCGCCGCTCAGGCGATCGCATGCGCAGCCTCATTTCTCTCACTTGCGGGCATTGCCAGCAGCACCTTTTATTCGATGAACGCCTGGGATATGGTCTTCTGGTCGCTCGCGTTTCTTTTGCTCCTGAAGATCGCTCGTCAACCGTCTCTCCGTCTCTGGACCACCCTGGGCGTGGTGCTGGGACTGGGATTGCTGAACAAAACGGGAGTTCTCTGGCTCGGCACAGGGATTGGGGTCGGACTCATGCTCATGCCCCGGCGCATTGAACTTCGCGGCCGAGGCCCCTGGATCGCTGCCGGGATCGCGTTCCTCCTCTTCCTTCCCTACATCATTTGGAACGCCACGCATGAGTGGGCGCACCTCGAGTTCATCCGCAACACCTCCGCCGACAAGTACGGGGGATTGAACCCTTTCGATGTGCTCCTCGGCCAGGTTCCCGTCAACAATCCCGCGACCCTCCCCCTCTGGCTCAGCGGGCTCGTGTTCTTCTTCCTTCCTTCCAGCCGCACGTGGCGCATCGTGGGGATCGTCTACCTCAGCGTGCTCTTCATCCTGATCGCGAATGGTTCCAGCAAACCGGAGTATCTCGCTCCAGCGCTTCCCGTCTTGTTTGCCGGCGGCGCCATTGCCCTCGACCGCCTTCGCGTTCGATGGCTCCGCGTTTCTCTTCGAACAGCACTGGTCGTTCTTTTCGTTGCGGGGTTGGGGCTTTTTCCAATCGTATTGCCTGTGCTGAGCGTCAAGAGCTATATCGCATATGCGAAGGCCATTGGGTTTGAGTCCAAGAGCATGGAGTCGCAGGAACTCGGCGACCTGCCACAGTTTTACGCCGACATGCACGGATGGCGCGATCTTGTGAAGGCTGTGAACGTCACGTATCGCATGCTTCCTGAGGACGAACAGCAGAGTTGCATCATCTACGCCCAGAACTATGGACAGGCCAGCGCTATCACGTTCCTTGGTGATACATTGGGGCTCCCACGCGTTGTGAGCGGACATAACAGCTACTTCCTCTGGGGCCCGGGACCGAACGAGAATCCTGAGGCAGTCATCGTCGTCGGTGGACGCAAGGAAGACCATGAGCAGGGCTTTGAGGAAGTGGAATTGATCATGCATTACACATCACCGCACATCATGCCTTACGAAAACCGCAAGCCGATCTATGTGTGCCGGAAGTTGAAGAAACCGCTGAGTGAACTCTGGCCAAGGGTGAAGCATTATATGTAGGGAGATGGAAGTAGGAAGATGTAAGTAGAAAGACGAACGTGGGGAGACGGAATAGTCCAGATTGAAGATCAGCGATGTGCGATGCACTTGTTCACCCCAATCGACGGTCATTCAGAGGACAGAACACACTTGCGTGCCATCAATCGACTCTCACTCCTCTTGGCGGTTATTTCTATTTCCGGGTTCGCTCAGGTGTCGGCCCGGTATGATTCTGTGGCCCGTCAGATCATGCGAACGGCATTGGTGCAGAACAAGGCCATTGAGATGTTGCGCGACCTGTGCGCTCCTGGGCCCCGTTTGAGCGGTTCACCGCAGGCAAAGAAGGCCGTCCAGTGGTCCAAGGCCACGATGGAGCGGCTTGGTTTTGAGCGCGTTCGCCTGGAACCCGTGATGGTCCCGCATTGGGTACGCGGCACGAAAGAAGAAGCGGTGGCGTATCCGTCGAACCGGCGGATGGTGATACCTCTCACGGTCACAGCTTTGGGAGGCAGCATCGGCACTCCCCCTGATGGCATCGTGGCTGAAGTGCTGGAGGTCCGATCTTTCGACGAATTGCGGGCCAAGGGGGATGCGGCGCGCGGCAAGATCATCTTCTTCAACCGCCCCATGGATCGCGGACAGATGAACACATTCGCGGCGTACGGTGGAGCCGTGGACCAGCGTGGGTCGGGAGCGGTCGAGGCGGCCAAAGCCGGGGGTGTGGCTGCGCTTGTGAGATCGATGACCACCCGGATTGACGAGTTTCCGCATACCGGCGCAATGCACTATCAGGACAGCGTCACACAGGTGCCAGTTGCCGCGGTGAGCACGCGCGACGCCGAACGATTGAGCGAACTCCTGAAGGTCGAACCCGGGACCAAGGTGCGACTCACCCTTTCCTGTCAAACGCTGCCGGATGTCGAATCAGCAAATGTGCTCGGTGAGTTGCGGGGAACCGAACGGCCGGACGAGGTCATCGTGATTGGCGGCCATCTGGATTCGTGGGACAAAGGCCAGGGCGCACACGACGACGGTGCCGGGTGTGTGCAATCGATCGAAGCGCTTCGCCTGCTGAAGGAGTTGGGACTTCGTCCCAAACGCACGATCCGGGCGGTGATGTTTATGAACGAGGAGAACGGGCTTCGCGGAGGCATTGCATACGCCGACGTGCCGCGGCTCGGCGAACGGCATATTGCAGCGATCGAGTCAGATGAAGGCGGATTCGCTCCGCGCGGGTTTGGTGTGGCGGATTCTGCTGCCTACCGACGCCTCAAGGCGTGGGAGCCGCTGTTTGCGGCGATGAGCGCGGATTGCATCATCCTCGGGGGTGGCGGCGCGGACATTTCTCCATTGATGCGCGCCGGAGTTCCGGGGATCGGCTTAAACGTCGAGACACATCGGTACTTCGACCATCACCATTCGGACAACGACACAGTCGAGTGGGTCAACGAACGGGAACTCGCTCTCGGAGCGGCAGCGCTGGCGATCCTAGCGTATGTGATCGCGGAGGAAGGGATGTGAGGAATTTCGATTGACGATTTGTGATTATCACATTTCGGCCGGGTATCTCTGTGGTGCGGACCTTGCGAATCACGGCGTGGCTGTTGAGACTGCTGAGGCGTTGCGATCATTAAGTCGCAAGTCTATTTTCGCCAGAACTCTGTAAGATATTTCGAACAAGAGAAAACTAACCGCCAAGGCCGCCAAGATGATGTGCGAAACATGAACAATTCTCCCAAAATATTCTTGGCGACTTTTGCGTCTAAGAACTCATCCAGACCTTGGCGCCATGGCGGTAAGAGCTTTTCGACATCCCGCTGGAAGGACTTTCCTATGACACGCGTTATTCGGATCCTCTTCTGTGCGTTCACTTTGTCGGCCGTCGGACCAGCTCAATCGCTCGAAGAAGCCCTTCAGGAGGCGATCGGACGCCTGCCCCGCCCGGAGTCGGTATCCGACTTCAAGCCGGTACAGCATCTCTCGCCCCTTAATCAGGACAGCACGCTCATTTGCTGGTCGTTCTCCACCTCGTCGTTCCTGGAGTCGGAGATGGAGCGGCTCGGCATGGAACCGGTGCGACTTTCTGTGGTCTATCCTATGTATTACGTTTTCGTGGAGAAGGCGAAGCGGTACATCCAAACGCGGGGAGCGTCACGATTCTCGCCGGGGGACCTGTTCACAGGCGTGTTGGACATCATTCACGAATACGGCGCACTCCCAGCGGATTCGTACGGCAACAAGGTCGAGGGTACGAACGCGTTCAATCACAACGCGTTGTATCGCGAGCTTTCACGGCTGATGGACCGGGTGA
>CAYIHQ010000143.1:0-6061 GCA_964362905.1 uncultured Ignavibacteriaceae bacterium | reverse complement strand
GCAGAACCCTACACGAAATCTCGAAGAACGGCGCGTCCCGACTCTCCGGCGGCTGCCAGGGCACGCGCCGCCGCGATTTTTTCTTCCAACGGACCGTCTTTCATCCGTTGGGTGAGGGCCGGAACAGCGGCCGCCGTGCCAACAGAACGCAAAGCTCCCAGGGACCGCGCCCTGAGCTGCGGATACGGGTTTACCAGATAATCGATGAGAAGTTTCTCGGACCGGCCGTCGCCCAGCCGCCCAAGGGCTTCCACGGCTTTCGCCCTGATGGCCACATTGGGATACGTTGCCGCCATCTCCCGCAACGTCTGAACTCCGTCGACGAATCCCACTTCGGCCAACAATTCGATACAAAGTTCCACGATCGACATGTCGCGGGCTTTCAGTCCGTCCAGGAGATACGGAACAACGGGTGGGCCGTGATGTTTTACGCTGACCGAAAGTTCCATCATCTCCCAGGTCGAAAGGTTGCGCATGGACTGAAAAATAGCCTGGAATGCTTCGACGCCCACCACTTGCAGCAACGCCCTCAACGCCTGTAACCGGACTCCGGAGTTGGGATCCTCGAGTGCCGTCGCCAATGCGGATGTAGCTCCGCGTGCGCGGAGAATGCCCAGAGTTTGGGCCGCTTCGGCGCGGATCCACCACCGGCGGTCCTTCATGCGTTCGATGAGCTCGCGCACAAAACCGAGTTCATAGGCCAGGAAGACGACACGGTCCGATGCTTCCCCCGTCACATCCGCGGCACACGCGACCAGCACATCCAGCAAGACCCGTCGATGCATCCTCAGCCGGAGCCTGGAAAAACGCTTCCATTGTCGCTCGACGGCGTGGGAGAACTCCCGGTAGGATTCCAGATGCTGGTCGGAGGGACCGGCCTGGTGCTTCGCAGGCATTTCGGAAACGAGGTACTCAGTGACCACAACGCCATAGTGCTCCCGCAATCGCCTTTCGACCGTGGCCCGACGTACGGAAACGTTCTTCAATGCGAGAAGGATGACCGATGTCAAGACAACGAGGACGGTGACGGATGCGGTAAGGACGATAAAGAAGAAGAGCGTCAGGCTCATCAAGATCCGGGAGCGGGATCGGCGGGAAGTCGGCCGCGCGTGAGGAGGGCTTTCTTGACGCGCGCTGCGAGTTCGTTGGGGCTGAATGGCTTGGTAATGTAGTCTTCCGCGCCGAGCTCGAGCCCCCGCAGAACTTCATGCTCTTTGCTTTGTGCTGTCACGAGGAGCACCGGGATCTTTTTCGTGCGCGCATCGGCCTTGAGGGCAACGAGCACTTCGAATCCCGTCATGAGCGGCATCATGATGTCGAGCAGGATAAGATCGGGCAGGATCGCCAGTGCCGTGGCCAGCGCCGAAGAACCGTCTTCTACCGCGGTGACGGCGTAGCCGCTGTTCTTCAATTTGTATTCGATCAGGTGCCGAATGTGCGCCTGATCCTCGGCAACGAGGATCATTTGCGGCATGGTGTCTCGGGATGGCATGTTGGCAACGTACGCCTTTTTGCCGGGAATTTCACGCGTTGCAAATTCTGCCATTCTTTTGTATTCTCGAGTGTTTCACGGAGAGATGCAGGAGTGGCTTAACTGGCACGCCTGGAAAGCGTGTATACCTGAAAGGGTATCGTGGGTTCGAATCCCACTCTCTCCGCCACCATCCCCGAGGTTTCCCTATGCGTTGGGCCGCAGTGGCTTCGCTCGCCGTCGCGATCGCCCTTTCCGCGCGGTCCCAAACGGTGCACGCCCTGACCGTCGAAGGGCCGATCACCCCGGCAACGGCCGAATACATGATCCGCGGCCTTGACGTCGCCCGTGAACACGGGTCCTCCGCGATCCTCGTCCGGCTCAACACTCCGGGCGGACTGCTCCAGTCCACCCGTGAGATCGTGAGCGCCATCCTCGAATCGCCCGTCCCGGTCATCGTTTTCGTCGCCCCGTCAGGCTCCCAGGCGGGATCTGCCGGCGTCTTCATCACGCTGGCAGCCCATGTTGCCGCCATGGCCCCGGGCACCAACATCGGAGCGGCGCACCCGGTGGGCATGCAGGGAAAAATCGACTCTATCATGAACGAGAAAGCAACGAACGATGCCGCGGCCTTCGTTCGTGCCATTGCCCAGCAGCGTCGCCGCAACCTGGCCTGGGCAGAGAATGCCGTGCGAAACAGCGTGGCGCTCTCGGCCACCGAAGCGCTCGACAGCGGTGTGGTGGATCTCCTCGCCGATTCCGACCGGGGCCTTCTCGCCGCGATCGAAGGGCGGACCATCACGACGAGCACGGGAACCGTCACCCTCGCTGTTGCCAACGCGACGATCGAGGAGATCCCCCCCACGTTTGCGGAGTCCCTCCTCGGCGTCCTCAGCGACCCGAACATCGCGTATATTCTGTTCCTTCTGGGGATCTATGGACTGCTGTTCGAGCTGTATAATCCCGGATCCATCCTTCCCGGCGTCGTCGGGGGCATCAGTATCATCCTCGCCTTCTACGCCCTCCATACGCTGCCGGTGAGCTATGCCGGGGTCGCCATGATGGTGTTCGCCATCATCCTCTTTCTTCTGGAAGTGAAGGTGACCAGCCACGGACTCCTCGCGATCGGCGGCACGATCGCGCTCTTGCTGGGGTCGGCGATGCTCATTCGCCCCACATCCGGACTGGAACTCGTGGAGATCTCCTGGTCGGTGATCCTGCTTTCAGTGGGGATGACGGCCTTTTTCTTCCTGGTGGTCATCGGGCTCGGCCTCCGGGCACAGCGAGCTCGCCCTTCCTCCGGGCCCGAAAGTGCGATCGGACAGATCGCGACAGCTAAGACGCGCATTGCAAACGACGGAACGGTATTTTTCCAGGGCGAGTTGTGGAACGCCCGTTCCGCCGGAGATCCTATTGCCGCCGACCGCCGCGTCACAATCCTCCGAGTCGACGGGCTCACCCTCATTGTAGAACCGGAATATCCCGGAAAGGAAAGGTCCCAATGAACATTCCCTTTATGGTCTTCCCCCTCGCACTGGTGGTCCTTCTGATCGCAAACTCGGTCAAGATCCTGCGCGAATACGAACGCGGCGTTATCTTCCGGCTCGGGCGCATCCTGGGGACGAAGGGTCCTGGCATCATCTGGCTCTGGCCATTCATCGATCGGATGGTCAAGGTGAGTCTGCGAACGGTGGTGTTCGATGTCCCGCCGCAGGATGTCATCACCAAGGACAACGTATCCCTCAAAGTGAACGCCGTCGTGTACTTCCGGGTGGTCCATCCGGAGAATGCCATCGTGCAGGTCGAGAATTTCCTGTTCGCGACATCCCAGCTCTCCCAGACTACGCTCCGAAGCGTCCTCGGCCAGTCGGAACTGGACGAATTGCTCGCCGAACGGGACAAGATAAATCTCCAGTTGCAGAAGATCATGGACCATCAGACAGAGCCCTGGGGGATCAAGGTCTCGAACGTCGAGGTGAAGCACATCGACCTTCCGCAGGAAATGCAGCGGGCCATGGCGAAGCAGGCCGAAGCGGAACGCGAACGCCGCTCCAAGGTGATCGCGGCGGAGGGAGAATTCCAGGCCTCCAAGAAACTCGCGGAAGCGGCGAAGGTCCTGGCTCAACAACCCAGCGCCATCACCCTGCGCTACCTCCAGACGCTTCGTGAGATCGCCACCGAGAACAACTCGACCACCATCTTCCCCATCCCCATTGACCTCCTGAAGCCGTTCCTCTCCCGGGCCACCAGGCGCCGCTGACGAATGATGTCCGCCGGAACGGCGGCGCCGACCTTGAGCGGGATCGTCGGTGTCCGACAATGGGATGATCGCTCCGTGCGCGTGTATCGCCGGCTGGAAGGAGAAGTGCGGGCGGAAACGCATCCGCACCTCCCCTGGCTCCTGGCGCGCGACCCAGCCCTCGTCGAAGGGCTTTCCGAAGAACCTGAATCTGTCGTTCCCCTCGAAGGGCCTGAACCGCTCCGTTGGTTGCTGCGGTATCGGCGCTGGCCTCTCCTGTGGGAGGCGGTCCAACGGGCGCTTGCCCGCGAAGGTGAGCGCAGGCGTCAGCGCCTCGCTTCGTACCTGGACATCGACGACCTCTACATCCTGGCTGATCCGGTCGAACAATGGCTGGCTGCCAGCGCATCGACATTCTATGTCGGCATGGCGGAGACCGAGGTCGTGCGTTTACAGCTCGCTCTTCAGACAGCGGCCCCACCCGGCCGTACCAGCCGGGCGGAACGCTCCGAGGACCGCATTCTGACCATCGCCACCATCGTCCATGACGGACGCAAGAGCGTCTTTCGTCTCAAGAAGAACGACGAGCGGGCTCTTCTCAGCGACTTCATCGCTTGGTTTCAGGCGACCGATCCTGACATCGTCGAAGGAGAAGAACTCTTCACGTTCACCCTGCCCTACCTGGCAAATCGATGTGCACTCCTTGGGCTCCCGTGCGATCTTGGACGCGAGGTCACCTCCCTCCGCCTCGGGCCTGCCCCCATCGGAAAGGGCGCATGGGAAATGCCTGGAAGGACGCTCCTCGACCCGGCGGAAACCCTACGCCATGCTGGTCCATTTGTGGAAGCATTGCTCCCGCCGCTCCGGAGACCTACACGCACAGGTGCGCCCGTATCCCTCAAAGCGGACCTGACCCCGCTGCAGCAATGCTCCGACCTCCGCACTCACACCGAACGGCTTGTACGGCTGGCCCACGCGCTCGCGCCGCATCTTCCGATGACACCCGAGCGGTTCTTCCGTACTGGCCCGGGACATTGGCTCGAAGCGTGGCTTCTCGGCTCATCCGTTCGGTCTGGCACCGCCATGCCGGCAGCCGAGCGTTCCACGGGGCACGGCGAACACTCCGAGCCGAATGGCATGACAGGACTCTTTGCCCCTGCGGCGGAATTGGTGCTTGTTCCTCTCAAAGTGCGAACCGTTCCGGCGCTGAATGACGGCCCGAACTCTCAGCTTCCTCCGTGGGTGGAACGTGTCCGCGCCGCGTGGGAACCCTCACTCGATTCTGGGCACGCCATCTCATGGCCCCGGAACGGGCCCCCCACCGGCCCCCTACTTCCGACGATCCTGCTGACAGGATTGGTGGACGCGATGCGTGCGCGCACGTCGCGACTCTTCGTACCCGAAGCCGCCAGACGCCTGGACGCGCGAATCTTCGATCGTATGCGGCACGCCGTCGCAATCCTCGGAACATACAACGTCCATGTTATTCAACAGACGGCCGACCGCCTCTACGTGGAGTTTCCGGACAACCTCGGTGACGAGGAACGGGAGCGGATGTTCTGGAACAGATGTTCGTCGCAGTTTACCGAGGGCCTTCGAGTGGTTCCAGTGCGTCGATTCGATGCTCTTGCTTCACTCGGACCAAGGGTCTTGGTCGGCAAGGTGGGTCTGGCCATGGTGCACCTGCTTCGTTCGCATCAAACGCGGGCGACGGAGCAATTCGTGCGAGAGTATCATGCCCGTGCCTTGGGACTCATCCTCGAGACAAAATGGAATCGCCTGCAATCCCTTACGACGGAGTCCATCCGGAGGATCCGTGCTCGAACCTGGCATGTGGGGGATTTCTGCCGACGGGAAACTCTGACGGAATCGCTCGAGGAGTATCTCCGTGCGAAAGGGGCGAAACGCCGGAATCCGGCGGCCGCATACGAAGCTCTCCTCCGCGCCGAAGAGGCCTTTCAGCGTGAACGCGAACGGATCCGGGGACACTCCTCCGGCACGCCGGCCGAAGAATCGCAACGCACGCAGTACGCAGCTGGCACGACGGTGGTCTACTACGTGGCGGGAACGCGACGGGATCTCTCCGTCGCCGACATGAGTCGGTTGGCGGAATTCTGGGACCCGTCCGCACCCGACGAGAACACCGACTACTACGTGGACCGTCTGCGCCAGGCGACCGAGCGATATCGACCCCTTCTGGAGGAGGAAGATTTCATGCGTATCTTCAGCGATGAGAGTCTCTTTCCCTTCCAGGACCGTGATATCAAGCCCTTGCGCACGGCGTTTTCTGCCACGGACTCGGGCAAGCCCCCATCGGCTGATCCTCCCGGGATCTGGTTGGACGTGGACCG
>CAYIHQ010000142.1:0-6101 GCA_964362905.1 uncultured Ignavibacteriaceae bacterium | reverse complement strand
CGAATGTCCTCGACCGAGTACGGGTCGACGTACTCCGCGCGCGCGCCGAAATATTGCCGGGGCCCGCCGTGCGGCGTCACGACGACCTTGGCCCCTGCAAGCCCCGCCTCAAGCGCCGCAATACCGGGGGTCTCAAACAACGAAGGAAGAACGAAGGTGTCGCATCCCGCATAGGCCGACGCAAGCATCTCGCTGTCATGGTCGACGTGGTCCAGGATCAGCAATCGCGGATTGTGCTGCGACCGTTCGAGGACGGCCTTGGCTTCCCGTGTCTCTTCGACCCGGCCGATGATGACCGCCGGCCGGTCGATGGATTCCAGCGCCTCCACCAGTCGCAGAACATTCTTGCGCGACGGCGCAATGTGTCCAACCGAAAGGATGAACCCCCTGCGGCCGTACTTCTCCTCAAAGAGCCGCGGGTCGCCCGACCGAAAGCGCTCTTCGACACCGTTCGGGATCACCGCCAGTCGTTCCGTCGGCACGCCGAAGGCCTCGTGAAACAACGCCGCCTCTTCTTGCGTGTTAGGCGCCACCATGGCCGCCCACGCACACATCTCCGCGATCATGGCGTAGTCGGTCCAGAAGGCCGGATAAATCCGCCGTACGAGTTGCTCCGCGCCCGTCATCATCCGCACCTGCCACGGGGGACGGCGCGTAAGATAGATGGGAGAAAGAACGACGGGGATCTTCTGCAAATGGAGTGCGCGGGCGAGGTGGTAGGTCCCCATCCCTGCACCAAAGATGTGCACCAGGTCGACGTCTCCACGACTGATCTGAGTCAGGGCGTCGAAGAGCCGCACCTGATGGCCGAGACGCTGCAACTCCGCCGCCGTTTGCAGGACCTGCGTCCGGGGCCCTCCGCGGAGGATGGCGGTCGCCTGATGTGTCGCAAGGGCGACCTTCATGCGCGGCGCCGCAGAGATGCCAATCGATCGACGGCCACGGTGAGCGGGATGCGGTAGTTGAAGCGCCGTGTTCGTTCGATGTCGTGGGGGATCAAAGGGGGCGGCGGAACGGGTCGCCAGACGAGGTCGGCGGCAGCGAGCTTGGATTCGGCGGGATGAAACGCCTCCTGTCCGTCCGGGCGGACGATGTGGAGCCAGGCCGTCGGACGACCGGCGCCGTTATCCACGTGCAGCGCCTGATCGCGAAAGTTCAATTCCAACGGACCCGCTGTCCGTCGCAACCACCACTCCGCGTATTCCTGCATGGTCATGTGGACGACGCCGGCGCCGGAGGCGGCGCGGAACAGTTCTTCGAGCACGGGAAGATGGCCGTCCTTGGGGTGATGATAGAAAAAGAGCGGTTCGCGACGGGCCCGCTTTTCCTCCTCCACTCGGAGGAAATACCGCTGCATCGCGCTCGCCTCGTACCCCTGCCGGCGCAGCGACCCGATACTGACGGGATGGACCGGGACCTGGAGCACACCGCGCCGGTCGCGGCCCAACGACGGAATGGATGGGAGGTTGTCGTGGTCGTACGCGAACTCCGACGAATAGAGGAACCGGAATTCAACAACGCCGTTGGCGAGCGCGCGATTCCAGATCCCGTAGGGTGCAGCGCACCCGACGGCGCCGACGTTGAGGGCCCGGAACGCATCGCGCGCTTTCAGAATATTGCGATGATTGCGTGGTTCGTCCGGAAACGTCCGATGTTCGTAGCAATGAAGCCCGATTTCCTGGCCCTGCATCTGTCCGAAGCGCCACAAGAATTGCTTTTGACCTCCCACGTCGACAAACCACGAACCCCGGACACGACGACCGCGGAGGAATTCATACAACGCCTCCACCTCGCCGGCACTGCCGCGATCGGTGTCGATGCGGAACCCGAACACGGATGCGGCGTTTTCCGGATAGTACCAGAGATGGGCGTACCACAGGTCGCGGGCTCGATGCAGGTGCTGCAGCGCCACCGTCACCAGGCGACGGGTGGCGTGTTTGTCGACCGCCGATACGCGCTCGAAGGGAAGCCGGGGCTCCGGGCTGTAGAAGGATTTTCGCACCGCACGCTCGTCCAGGGCTGTCAGCGACGGGTCGAACGGGAGGGCCACCACATGCCCTCCTTCGTACGTGCCGACAAACGCCGTGGGTCCTCCAATGTCCGAGGGCAGCTCATTCGCATTCCATGCGATCCGCGACCTCTGACGCAGGTCGACGATGCCGGTGCCCGCAAACAGCGAATCGTCTTCTGCCAGAAGGTACTCGATCGCCCGGCGGCCGGATGTGGTGCCCCGTATCTCCGCGTACACCTTGGCTGAGCAGAGCACCCCGCCGCCAAGGCGCAGGTATTGGCGCACCATCTCGATCTCGCGGTCATCCGCCGCGTCGTTGACGACCACGGCGCTGTAGTGCTCGGGCGTCAGGTCGCCGTGGATACGCTGGTGCGGAACGCCCTCCTGCTCCAGAAGCAGGAACCATCCGGACGGATCGCCCAGGATGCCGATGCGAATTCTCATGCGAATCGTCGGATCATTTCACGAAGTTCGGGGACGGTAACAGCCTGGACGCCCACGGCTGCCACAATGTAGACGACCGCTCCTGCCGCGACGGAGATCGAGACATGCATGGGTGGAAGAAACGTCAAACTGGCGGCAAGGACGATGCCCGCCGTCACAATACGGCCGAATCGGGCCGGGATAAGAACCTGCAGCGCAGGCCTCAACGCGCGCTCCATGAGGATCACGGTCACCCCCTCCGCGAGTAACACGCCCGCAGCGGCACCCACGGCGCCTCCCATGAGGATACCGCCGCTGACGGCGACGACATAGAGAATGGCGCTCACCACCATCACATTGCGATATCGGTCTTCTCGTCCCGTGGCCAGCACACCCGACGTGTAGACCGTGTGTATCATCGTCAGGAGGACATACCACACGAGAATGCCGAAGACCGCGCCCGATGCGGCAAATGTGCCGCCGTAGACGAGGGTCACGAGGGGCGTGGCCAGAAACATCCCGCCGATACAAAGTGGAAGTCCGACCAGCACGATCCAGCGGAGCGCTTCGGCCAGAGTGGCGCTCAGCCGTTCGTCAGCCGCGAGCTGCAACCGTACAGACGCCGGGAGCAACATCGTTCCAAGGATCCTGTCCACCATCAGCAGAAAGAACACCAACTTGTTCGCCCCGGAGAACACGCCGGCTTCGGCGCTCCCGAGGAGTGCACCGACGGCGAGAATGGGAAAATTCACGCTGAGATGTCCCAGTACGGAGCCGGCGCCGAACGGCAGGGCCGAACGCATGAGCGGCAGCCAGGACCGGAAATGGATGCGCAGACGACCGTACATCCGTCGATAGCGAACGAGCAGATAACCGGTCGACCCCAGGTCTCCGATGACCGCCGCGAGGGCCGCCGAGCGAAGGTCGTCCGGGCCGTGGACGAGCGCGAGCAACGACGCGAGATACAGGGCCGCACCCAGCGTTCGGGCGACCGCCGTCTCCGTCATCTGTTCCTTCCCCTGAAAGTACCATTCCAGAAAGAGCGCATGCGACATGCCGGACAGCGAGGTGATGAGCACGACCTCGGCCAGCGCTGCGGGCACCACCCACGTGGCGGTCGACATCGCGACAAGACCGATCGCCACCAACGTGTTCACCAGCCGCGTACCGACGATGGACCCTGCGTCGACGGATCCGCCGTCGCGTGCCACGTTTCGCGTGGCGAGGACGTGGAGTCCGCCGCTCCCCGTCAGGGAGACGTACGAAAGCACAGTGAGGCCGATCATCACCATCCCGAAACCTTCGACTCCGAGCGTACGGGCCAGATATGCGACGGCGAAGAATCCCAGGATGCGGCGAGCCAGTTCGGAGGCGAACAGCGACGAGACGTTTCTGCGCACCCGGCTCATCGCGACGCTCCGGGACCATGCTCAATGAGGGTTGCCAGGCGATCTTCTCTGCGGGTGCGGCTGAATCGTTCCATGATGTGGAACCGGGCGGCGCGTCCGTGGTCGCGGGGCATTCCCAGCGCCATCGTGAGCGCGCGTGCCAACGCATCCGTGTCGCCTGGTTCAACGAGGAGGCCGGTGTTGCCGACGGCACGCGGATTGCCGCCGACCGCCGTCGCCACCGGGATGCATTCGCAGAGCATGGCCTCGCAGAGGGCATTCGGAAGACCCTCGCGTCGTGAGGGTTGGCAGCACACTGCCGCCCGCTCCAGATGCGTGCGCACACTTTCCTGCATCATCCACGGAAGAATTTCGACATTCGAGGGGGCACGGAGCCCGCTGATCAGTTCGCCCCGGACGCCCACAACCGTAAACTTCACGTCGGGCAGCTTTCGCGCAGCCTCCAGCAGCACATCCAATCCTTTGATCCGAATGCGCGCTTCGTCCGGCACGGACGCCACGCACACCACGCGGCGTTCCTTTTCAGGGCCCGGCTTCCACCGCTCCGGGTCGAACCCGGTCGGAAGCACTTCGATATTGCGGCCATCGTAGCGGGCCCGGAGCTTGGCTTCTTCCTGGAGGGATTCGTCGACGGCCAACACCCGGGTCGCGCTGCGGATCGCCTGACCGACCATGCGCGACCGCCAGCCGCTCGTCCAGATGCCGTAGCCGAGGTCCGGCTCGCTGGCAAGGTCCACGCCGCCGACTTGGAGGATCGTTCTCTTGCCGAGGGAAGCGCCGGCGAGCACCGCGACAGCGGCGTAGACCGAAGCAAACCAGCTGAAGATGACATCCGCGGAGGCTACCCGCGCAGAAATGCGGCCCACCTGAACGGGTCCAGAACCGATCATAGGAACGACCTCGAACCGGGACTCGAGGAATCGCAGGTCGTCCAGGATGAACGGCGTCTCGAAGGCGGCGATGAACAGGACCCGTGTGCGGAGGGGCATGAAAGCGAGTAGGTGGTAGACAGTATTCAGTAGTGAGACAGACGACAGAGAGTCACTCGTCGGCAGCAACCTCGAACTGCACGATGCGGAAGGCCCTGACGGTATCGAGCGCAGAGAAGATGACGCCGAGCAGGTCGACAAACATGCCGATGAGGAAGAAGGCGAGGAGCAACGGTTGAAGGTCCAGATATGTCAGGAGGAGGTCGATGCCGAGGAAGAGCGACACACCGACGAAGATGCCGATGGCGGTGAAATAGCAGGCGTTGGCGTTGCGCATCATTCTTGCCCGATCCTGCAGAGATCGGATCTGCCGCACAACGCTTTCCATGCGTTGGTTCTCGAGGGTCGTGTACCCCGGCTCACCGGCCTTCCGTGTCAGCCGGCGTTTTTCCTCGTTCAGCAGGCGGATGCGATTGAGGATGAGGGCGTACCTGTTGCTGACGGTGAGAAGCAGCAGCCCGGTGGCGTTGATCATGACCGCCGGGGCGATGATGAGCTGGATGACTTGGGTGATGGAGAGAGAGTCGTTCATGGGGAGTGTCAGATTAGAAACGCTCCAAACTCCAATTGGCCAAACTCCAAACAGACCGGAAAACTTCAAATGTCCAAACAAAGAACATCTATGTACTTGAGATGTTCCAGCACGAGGTCCGACATCTATCCGACCTCACCGATCACGACTGGCTTTATCTTCTTCAGGGCTCGCAATACAGAATCCGCGTACCGTGGCGCGACAATGGCGATCATCCCGATGCCGAGGTTAAACGTCCGGCGCATATCCGCTTCCGGCACCTCGCCCGCCTGCTGGATGAAACGGAAGATGTTGGGGCGCCGCCAGGCCGACCAATCGATGCGGAGCGTGCGGCCCTTTGGGACGACACGCATCGTGTTCCCTTCAATGCCGCCGCCTGTGACATGAGAGAGGCCATGAATGGGGAACTTCGTAAGGAGCGGATAGACAAGTTTTAAGTACGAGCGATGGACGGCCAGAAGCGCGTCGCCGAGCGTTCCGCCCAGTTCCTCAAACTCCTCATCCAGTCGGAACTTCTCGAGCAGCACCTTGCGTGCAAGCGAGAATCCGTTCGTATGCAATCCCGTTGAAGGGAGGCCGATCAGCACATCCCCCTTCCGGACCTTCGAACCGTCCAGGATATTCTTCTCATCCACCACGCCCACGATCGTACCGGCGATGTCGTAGTCGCGGTCGGCATAGACCCCGGGCATTTCCGCCGTCTCGCCTCCGATGAGCGCGCACCCATTCTCGCGACA
>CAYIHQ010000141.1:0-6113 GCA_964362905.1 uncultured Ignavibacteriaceae bacterium | reverse complement strand
CCTTGGCGAGGAGGGAGGCGTCATCCACTTCAGCAGAGGAGATGATGCCCCGCATGGCCCCTGCGGTACGGATGATCTTCGTTAGCTTCCGGGTATCAACGCCCTGAATGCCGATGATGCCGTGGCGGTCAAGCCACTGACCGAGGCTCTCAGTCGCGCGGAAATTGCTGTAGAAGTCGAAATACTCCCGGACGACGAATCCCGCCACGTGCGGCTTCACGGATTCCAGATCGTCTGCGTTCACCCCGTAGTTGCCGATGAGGGGATAGGTCATCGTGACGATCTGTCCGGCGTATGAGGGGTCCGTGAGGATCTCCTGGTAGCCGGTCATGCTCGTGTTGAACACGACCTCGCCCGTGGTCTCACGGGAGGTCGCGCCGAAGGCCTCTCCGTGAAACACCGTTCCGTTCTCGAGTACAAGTTTTGCGCGCATCGGGCTTGAATATACAAAAGAGTGGCCGGCGAATCAATCCGATGGGGCCGGAAGGCAACGCATGGCGGCGCCCCGTCGTGGACAATCCACGTTGTGGACACCGCCGCGCGGGAACGTGGGAATTTAGAAGCGAGCGATCGCCCGTCAGGTCCCGGACGGAGGCGTCACCGAGGCGGGTTGGAAGAGCCGGATCGTGTCATCGTGGAACAATACCCAGATGGAGTATGCCCCGAGCACCGTCCCCAGCGGGATCCGCCATAGGTTCAGGAACGAGATGATGAGCAAGAGGATGCGTCCCCATTCCTTTCGCTTGAGAACGGCGGCGCCCCCGATGATACCGGCGATGGATACCACGGCCATGATGACGGCGACGATGATGAGGAGGGCCGGGATGATGTCGAACAATTCGACGGGAACCTCGTCGAGGTCGAATGCGCGAACGCGTTGCAGGATGCCGAGCAACCAGTCGAAGAAGAAGCCGATTCCTGCAAGCACCAGAGCGCCGAAGAGAACGAGCGAGCGATAGACGATGTTGAAGATGCCGACCAGCGCGATGTGTTTTTCCATGGTGGAGCCTCCTATGTGCGGACGATCGGTACTACGGAAACAGTGCAAACAAGTTATGCCCGTCGGCAAGGGGATACGGGACCGTGATGCTTCCCAGAGATGAGAAGGAGAGGACAAGAGGAAGGAACAGCAGATACAGTGCGCGCGTGGCCCGCAGAGAGACCGGGGCGGTCATCTCCTGAGGCACGCGATGAGACGCCGGACTACGACTGGGGGGCCGGGACTTCGATCGATTCGAGTTCCAGCGCGAGCCGTTCCAGCCGTTCGCGCTGCTCCTCGATGCAGGGTTGGATGGAGTCGAGGTTCTCGTCGCCATACGATTCCCCCATCGCCAGTTCCAAGCAGTAGTCCATGCCCATCTGGAGGTTATGGAGGAAGACTCCGAGGGAGGCGATCTCCTTGGGTGTCCTGCCCGACCGTTGGAGAAGGCGTTCGAAGTAGTCGACATACATGACCACTAATTTGGCGAACATGTGGGGACGTTCCGCTGGAACGAGGGACGCGCCGCGGCCATAGATATGGTCGACCATTTCCCTCAACGTATAACGACGATCGAACCAGGCGATATTGGGGCCGGGACAAATGGCTTGCGGGTGCTTTGATTCCGGCACGATGCCGAGCGAGATCAGGGCGCCGTTCCCCAGATGTTCACAGAGGCAGACCTTCTGAACGATCCGCTGAACGGCGAGCTGACGCTGTTCGTCAGTCAGTGGTCCAGCGTTGACCTCGTCGAGTTTCTGTTCCTGATATTCCGTTGAGGCAAGGCAGATCGGCTTTTCGGTGAATTCCTTGTTCGAAACCAAGAAACCCTTCGGGCAGGGAGAGCCGGGATTGCCTTCATCGGCGCGCTCACGGGTCCATCGCTCCGAACCGCTCAGGCGAATATTGTTGAACGGAACGCCGAGTGGCGAGACGTCGCTGAGGTACACATCCTTCTCCGTCGCTGCGGCCAGCAGGTCGCGCGTGGCCTCGTCCACGCAAGTCGCTTCGGGCACCAGAAGGAATGGCGTCGCCCAGCCGGTGCGATCCATGCCGAACTGACGGTGCATGCGTTCCGCTTCTCCGTGCGTGCCGATGCCCCCCTGGACGGTGACGATCGGCATCTCCTTCGCGGCCGCTTCGGGATAGTGCCAGCCCATCGACTCGTAGTGCCGACGGATCGCTGGAAGGAACTCGGCTTTCAGTTGATCCCGCTTTTCCTTGAAATCGCGCAACAGCGTCGGAAGAAGCTCACCGTCGGAGGCAAACGCATGCCCCCCGCAGTTCAATCCCGACTCGATCCGAAACTCATGAACCTCGAGCCCTTTGCGGGCGAGGACTTTTCCCTGAATGAAAGCCGACCGGAAGTCGCTCACTTTGAGGACGATCCGCTTCGTAAGTTCGCCCATCTCATTCCGGTACAACTCCCGGAATCGTGCCATGTAGTTGAAGAGGCCCTGATTCAGTCCGGCGGAGAAAATGATCGCCGAATTGAGAGCGCTCTCAGCATAGCCACGGAGTGCGGTCTTCGCATCGGTGAATTCCTCGCTGAACGGTTTGCCTTCGCGGGAGAATGTGAACCGGTCCAGCTTGACCATGATGTTCACGTCGATCGATCCAGGTAACATCTTCTCCGTCAATCGCTGGGCAAGCGCTTCGCGCTCCGGACCCGGGGAAGTGCGGAGCAATTCCTGGTACTCGCACTTCACGTCGCACGAATCGGGCAGCAACTCGAAGTACTTGGCTTTGTCATTCTGCTCGAAAAACGGAAGGCGTTTGATCTCTTCGATGCGGCGATGGACAATCACGCGAACCAGATCGAGGTAGGCCGTGATGCGTCGCGATCGGCCGTTCTCAGCGTACCGAGGGATCTGCTCGTACGGCAATCCTTCTTTTTCGGCGTAGTGCTTGCGGATCCGCTCGCAAAGAAGGTCATCCACGATGGACATGACGGAGGCGATGCCGAACGGCGCGACACGAATGGGCGTGTCGATGGAATGCCCCGTCCCCATGACAGGGATGTGAAAGAGATGGTAGGGTGCGTTCACGGGAGAGGGAATTCCAATGAATTGTGACAAAAACGCCCGGACACCGGAAATCGGCCTCCAAGCCCAGTTTTCTTAGTATCAGGAAGAAGCGGCCCGGAAGCAACAACTTTCTGGCGCACTAGGCGAAATGTGCCCGAAACGCTTCAGGAACCGCCTGTGGCCGGCGGATGGGTAGAGTCTATCACAACAACTCTTGGCGACCTTGGCTCATCAAAGATTCCCAAGGGGCTTGGCGGTGGAGTGTCTATCAGGGCCTCCTACGCCCTCAATGCGTTCAAGATGTTCTCCCTTGAACTGTCTCCTGACTCCTGTATTCTGTATCCTCTCCCTAATCTCCTCAGACTCTGTAATGGCATCCCACGCTCTTCTTGTTCTCCCATGCCGCGATCGTGACGATAAGCGCCGACCGAACGGCGTTGCGCAACCCAATAAGTCCGTCGGTCAGTTTCACGGCTCGATAGAATCGCTCGATCTCGTATTCAAGGTGGCGCAGTTCGCGGATGGCACGTTGCAGTCGCCGGTCCGTTCGGACGAGGCCGACGTAGTTCCACATCACATGCTGGATCGCGCTTATGTCCTGATGGATCAAAGCGGCATCCGGCTCCTCCGTCCCCGTTTCGACCCACGACGGAATGTCGTGCGGGTCGTGCAGGTCCAGCGAGCGAAGTTCGCCGTGCAGATGCCGTGCGGCGCGGTGCCCCCAGACCAGACCCTCGAGAAGGGAGGTGCTGGCGAGACGGTTGGCACCGTGGATCCCGGTGCAGGAGACTTCGCCGACGGCGAAGAGGTTCTCCACGGTGGTGCGTCCATATTCATCCACCCACACGCCGCCGCAAAAGTAGTGGGCAGCGGGAACGACGGGGATTGGCTCGCGGCTCATGTCCACGCCGTGACGGAGGCATTGTTCGTGGATGGAGGGAAACATCTCACGGATCTTGGCCGCCGGCAGATGGGAAGCGATGTCGAGGTACACGTTCGGCAGGTTTCGCGCGAGCATTTCATGGTGGATGCTGCGTGAGACGACGTCGCGCGGAGCCAGGTCTTTCCACTCGGCATCGTACCGTTGCATGAACGGTTCGCCCCGTTCGTCCACCAATCGGGCGCCCGCGCCGCGGACGGCTTCGGATATGAGAAAGAACGGCGCATGCTGCTTGTAGAAAGCGGTCGGGTGGAATTGAATGAACTCGCAGTTGATCACCCGGGCGCCTGCCCGGTACGCCATGGCGAGCCCGTCGCCGCGTGATCCGAGCGGGTTGGTGCTCCGCAGGAAGATCTGTCCCAGTCCGCCGGTTGCGAGGATCGTGGCTTTGGCAAGGCAGCGCACGACCTGTTCCGTGCCCTGATTGAGGATGTATGCACCCACGCACGACGGAGGGGCATAGATGCTCTGCCGGTCGATGGCGTGGTGGGCCGGCGTCAGCAGGTCGACGGCCGTGTGGCCGGTGAGGATGGTGACGTTCTTGAAGCGGCTGAGGGCGCTCAACAGTCTCCGTTCGATGGCGCTTCCCGTGGCGTCGGCGGCGTGAAGGATGCGGTGGAGCGAGTGGCCGCCTTCGCGCACCAGCGAGAACTCGTCGTTGGCGGTGCGGTCGAACGGCACGCCGATCTTCTCCAGGAGGAGCGATCGGACCAACGCCGGTCCTTCGCGCGCGAGGATCTCGACGGCCGAGCGGTTGGAGAATCCGGCCCCTGCGCGAAGGATGTCCTCGACGAGCAATTCAGGAGAATCGTCGTCACCCTGATAGACGATTCCGCCTTGCGCATACAACGTATTGGTCTCCTCCGGCCTGGGAGAGAGGGTGACGACCGTGACGTGCACGCCCACTTCGGCCAGTTCGAGTGCCGCGACGCCGCCGGCGATACCGCAGCCGATGACGAGCACGTCGGTCTTCAGGAGGTCATGCGATGTCATGGGTCAGGAGATGGAAAGCATGCGGTCGAGTGCGACGAACGCGCGGCGACGGATGTCCTCGGGGATCTCGATCACGTACTGCGTTTTCAGGAGCGCGTCGCGCGTTTCTTCGAGCGTGATCTCGTTCATATGCGGACACCGGACACTGCAGAGGCGAAGCATATCCTTTTCGGGGTGCGATGCGGCGATGTTGTCGCCCATGGAGCACTCGGTCAGAAGCAGATACCGTGGCGCCTTCGTCTGCTCGACATACTTGATCATGGCGCTGGTGCTGCCGGAAAAGTCGGATGCCGCCGTCACCTCGGGGCTGCATTCAGGATGGGCGAGGATGACGACGTCAGGAAACTGCTTCCGCACATTCTGGATGTCTTGGACGGTGAATTTTTCGTGAACTTCGCACCGCGCCGTCCAGCCGATCATGCGGTACTCGAGAGAACCGTCATTCTGGCGCGGGATGCCCTTGGTCGGGAAGATGATGTGTCGGCCGGTTTCGCGGGCCACGTTGCGGGCCAGGTACTCGTCGGGAAGGAAAATGACCGTCTCGGTCTTCAAGGACGCCACGACCTTTGCCGCGTTGCCGGAGGTGCAGATGATGTCCGATTCGGCCTTGACGTCGGCGTTGGTGTTGATGTACGAAACGACCGGTACGCCAGGATACTGCTCCCGGAGTTTCCGGACGTCCGCTGCGGTGATACCGTCAGCAAGTGAACATCCCGCCTTTTTCGCAGGAAGGAGCACCGTGCGCGAAGGATTCAGGATCTTGGCGGTCTCCGCCATAAACCGAACGCCGCAGAATACGATGATGTCTTTGTCCGTCGTCGCCGCCTGCCGGCTCAATTCAAGTGAATCGCCGCCAAAGTCGGGAATGGAATGAAACAGCGCCGGCTCCATGTAGTTGTGCCCGAGGATGACGGCATTCCGCTGTTTCTTGAGCGTATTGATCTCGAAGGCCAGCTCGGACTTGTAGCGGAGCTCGACGTCGGGCACGACATCGTGCAGCTTGCGTTTCAGGTCATTGTAGATGGAGAGTGCATCCATGAAGGTCGAGATGAGAGATAGATGATATAAGATATCAGATATAAGACATAAGACTGGGGCGGAGACAGAGGCCATCCGCTCTCGCGAGTTCAATAAGCAAGTGCAACACCTAGGATAGAAATTGCATCAGTTTCGT
>CAYIHQ010000140.1:2447-6130 GCA_964362905.1 uncultured Ignavibacteriaceae bacterium | reverse complement strand
ATCGACAAGGACTCAAAGATCCAGGAAGGATTCGAGTATCCGTTGACCGATGGATTCCGTCTGAATCCCCGCAACGCGGTTGTCGAGTTTCTCGTCTCACAGTCGAAATGGAACAAACCCACGGAGATACCCCGATTCACTTTCGAAGGTTTTGTGTCCGAGACTATGCGAGGGACACAGTCGCCGTTCGACTACACGATCACCTTTGGAAACGTCGGCGTCGACACTTCAAAGGGCGCACCCTACGACGGGACGATATTCCCGTCCAAGCCGGTGAATTTCCGTGTGCGGAATGATTCGAGGGGAGAATACATCGATTTCGTGTTCATTGAAGTGGACACCACGGGTGGTCCTGGCCGGCTTACGACGCGCGGGGCAGATCGGGATCGGATCGCATTTTCTGAGAAGATCGGAACGGACACATCGTACACGTGGTGGTTCTATATGAGCGCCCAGCCCGACACAGCCCTTGGAACACGTGCGCCGCAGGCCGGCGACACCGCCACGGTGCGTCTGAAGAAGCCGTTCCTCTCGGCCGATCAATTCCGGTTCGTGGCGCGGCGCGCCGCGGTGGACAATACTGCAGCCGCGCTGGACATGAGCAACATCAAGGTGGTCCCGAATCCCTACCTTGCGAATGCGCTCTGGGAATCCAAGAACCCCTATTCGAGCGGCCGCGGTCCTCGCGCGATCCACTTCACGCATCTTCCCAACAAGTGCACGATCAGGATCTTCACAGTGAACGGGGAATTCGTGCAGGAGATCGAGCACGACAGTCCCCTCAACGACGGCACCGCTGAATGGAACCTGCAAACGAAGGATAAGCTTTCTGTGTCGTACGGCGTCTATATCTATCACGTCGATGCTCCGGGCATCGGTCAGAAATCGGGCAAGTTCGCCATCGTCAAGTGAGGCGTCGCGATCGAGGCCAGACGGGAGATCTTTGAACGTCCATCTCCAGGAGACGTATACGTTATGAAAAGAATGGTGATCCACCTTGCGTTGGCGTGCGTCGTCCTGCCGTTGGTCACGCAGGCTCAGGTGACGAAGACCGGTACGGCGGCCGCCAAATTCCTCAACATCGGGATCGGCCCGCGGGGGAACGCGATGGGGGGCGCGTTCACATCCGTCGCCTCGGACGTTTCGGCCCTCTATTGGAATCCGGCTGGCGCAGCCGGGATCACGGAACGCCAGGCGATGTTCTCGCATTCCAATCTCTTCCAGGATCTGAATATCCGGCTCAATTACGTTGGCGTTGTGATCCCCGCGGGAAGTGCCGGCAATATTGGGCTCAGCGTGACCGCGTTGGACTATGGGGACATGGAGGTCACGACCGAGTACTATCCGGACGGCATCGGAGAGACGTTTTCGGCCAACAGCTATGCGTTCGCGCTTTCCTATGCCCGGCGGCTTACGGACGGTTTTGCCGCAGGCGTGACGGTCAAGTACATCCGCGAGGATATCCAACATTCCTCAGCCAGCGGCATCGCATTTGACGTCGGAACGATGTTCACGACCCCGTTCTACGGGATCAAATTCTCGAGCATGATCTCGAACTACGGCTCGAAACTCCAGATGGCCGGCGAGGACCTCTTGGTCCGCCATGACGCGGACCCCACGAGGGAGGGGAACAATGAAACGGTGGATGCCTACTACAAGACGGATCAATTCGAGCCGCCTCTGAGGCTTCAGATCGGACTGTCAAAAGAGGTCGAGCTTCTCTCGGGACAGAAGTTGACCGTGGCAGTGGACGCGACGCATCCCAGCGATAACGCGCAGTACGTGAACGCTGGCGCCGAACTTTCCTTGTTCGACAATCTCGTGTCGCTCCGCGGAGGGTACAGGACCTTGTTCCTTGAAGACAGTCAGGAGGGCCTCACCCTTGGTGTCGGTATGCACTATGAACTCGGCGTCTTTGCCGTCGGGATCGACTACGCCTTCCAGGAGTTCAAATACCTGGGTAATATCCAGAATTTCGGTGTCCGGTTTCAGTTCTAAGGGCGACGACCCTCCGGGGCTGTCGCGATGCTCATGGAATTTTGCTTCCAGATGTTCGTTTTGCGGTTCACTAACTCACTCATCATCCACAACATTCACAGAGGAGCAACGCACATGAAGAGTACATTACTGCTCTCATGTCTTCTGTTGCTTGGCGTGTGGACGGTACAGGCGCAGGATTCAGCAAATGTGACCTTTAACGTCAACATGAAGGTGCAAGCCAAAAAGGGCAATTTCGTGCCTGGCACCAACCAAGTGCCGATTCCGGGCGGTTTCAACAACTGGCTGAACGAGCCGCCTGCGAACTCGACGAAGACGATGGACGACACGACCCCCGTGGACTCCATCTATACGAAGATCATCCGCCTCGCACGCGCCACGACCTACGAGTTCAAATTCAACATCGGTCTGGGGTGGGACGGGAAAGACGAGAGCACGGGCAACAGGAGCGTGAGAGGCCCCGTCGCGGACTCCGTCGTCACCCATGACTTCAACAACGAGGCAATGCCGTCTGGCGATTCGGCCTTGGTGACGTTTGAAGTCAACATGAAACTCCCAGCCCGTGGCGATGCCAGCTTTCTTTCGAAGAAGGTGTACGTGGCCGGAACCTTCACGAATTGGGGAACAGATGCCTTGGAGATGACTGATGCGAACGCCGACTCGATCTACACCGTTACGAAGAAGATCACGTCGGCCCAGCTGATCGCGTACAAGTTCGTGCTGAGCGCCAACACGGCGGCGAACGGCACGTGGGAAACGATCAGTGATCGCAAGACCTGGATCGTCGACGGACCACAGACGATCACGAAGAACTGGAATGACGTGGACCCGAACGTGACACTCGCCAGCGGCAACGTCATGTTTAGGGTGAACATGTCGGTGATGAACGAGCTCGGCATCTATGATCCGGTGAAGGACTCTCTGCGTCTCTACGGTTCATTCAATGGGTGGAACCCCGGCGGCGATCCGCTAAAGTGGAGGATGAACCAGAGTGTCGTCAACTCATTGTTGTGGTACCTAAACGTGCCGTTCGTGAATACCGTGCTCAACTCAGACAACAACTTCAAGTACTTCATTGAGATGGATACAACGAAGGCGAAGTTGTGGACCGATGGTTGGGAGCGTCCTACGTCGCAAGGAGGCGGCAACAGGGATGTGCGTTTCTTGGGGCAGGCGGCTCAGGAAGTGCCTGTCGTGTACTATGATGACGTCCATACGGATTGGGTGATCCCGAACAACACCAACTTGCAGGTGAAGTTCAGGGTCAACATGAAGGATGCCGCGAAGAGTCCCGCCGTGGGATTCAATAAGGCGACTGACAAAGTGTACTGGCTCGGCGAAATGCCGTCCTTTGTGTACACGCAGGGCTGGGCTGACAGCGACACGATGAGGGTCCTGCAACTCACCGACGCGGACGGTGATTCCCTCTATGAAGGCACGATGTCTGTGGCCGATCCGTCCTTCAACGTGTTCGAGTACCGATACGCCTTCGAACGGGCCTATGTGTGGACCCAGGAGACGGGCGGGTTCGGCGACAACGCCTACAGGGTGCGGTACGTGGGGCAGAGCGCTGCCCGGACATTCCCCGTGAATCCCTGGACAATGCCCATCGACACGTGGAACGGTTCGGGCACGCAGCCGCAGGAGGTCAATCCGTTCCAGTCACTCACGTTCGTCCGGGACGA
>CAYIHQ010000140.1:0-2437 GCA_964362905.1 uncultured Ignavibacteriaceae bacterium | reverse complement strand
AGGCTACCAGCTCAGCCAGAACTTCCCGAATCCATTCAACCCGTCCACGACGATCCGCTTCTCAGTGATGGACAAGGATCATGTGACGTTGAAGGTCTTCAATCTTCTGGGCCAGGAGGTTGCCACGTTGGTGAACGAAGAACTGCCGACGGGAACGTACACCGCCAAGTTTGACGGTTCGCAACTCGTCAGCGGAATCTACTTCTATCGGATCACCGCCGGCAACTTCATGGAAGTGAAGAGGATGGTGTACCTCAAGTAGTCGGCTTTCAGCAGGAGGAGTATGAGGAGCCGGGCCGATGAACGGCCTGGCTCCTTTATTTTTGTGGGACGAGGCGTTCCAGCTGCAGTTTCAACGCACTCGCTTTGGGGAAGCGGGGATCAGCCGCGAGGCAACGGTCGACGGACGCGAGCGCTTTGGCGTATTCTTTCCGGAGGGAGTATGCCCCGGCGATGTTGTAGAGCGTCTGCGCATCATTTGTCCCGTAGCGGATGCTCTCTTCGAGGAATGCCGTCGCTTCAGGGAGTTGCTTGCGCGACAGATGGATGATGCCAAGCCACTTGGCGGAGAATTCACTCGGCTGTATTCTGTGGCGGCGTGAAAGCAGGGTGAAGGCCTTATCGAACAGTTCGGCTTTCATGAGTTCATTCGCCGTGAAATCGTAGTACTCCACGATCACGGGAAACTGGGAAATGAGAACCTCCATCTGCCTCTGGAAAGAGGCATAGTCGTGGCGTAGGAGATGCCAACCGGCGACCTTGCGATGTGCGGATTCCCATGCTTCGTTCTCCATTACCACGTCGTATGCGGCCTGCTCGACAAAATCGTTGCGCGTGATCACCTGGTCGATCGGCTTCCGATCCTTCTTCTGGATGTAGGGCCAATCGTTTTTGAGCAATGCGATCCGGTAGAGGCCGAGGACGGTGTCGAGTCGCGAGATCGCAAAGGCGGAATCGGTTAAGCTGTCCAACTCCTCGTCTGTCAGCTCCCGCGGGGGACACCGGGGGACCATGCGGTGGGTCCGCATTGCGTTGAGAAACGACGCCCCCATCATCCGATATCCCTCCAGCGTCGGATGCAGGTGGTCGGTCATCAGATTGTCGCCGACAATGCCGTCCGGACTGCGGGCATTGAAGAGGGAATCGAAGTTCACAACGGGAGCGCTGTACGCCGAAGCCAACCTGGCAATGACGCTGTTCATCTCCTCGGGGGCGCGGAATCGAAGGACATCAAGATCTTTGGCAAGTCGGAAGAGCGAGTCAGCTTCCTGGATGCGACCACCCCTGAGGCTTGCCCTTGCGGTCTGAAACACGGTCCCTGCTTTGAGCGCGAGCGACTGCGGAGAAGAAATGAACGGCGCCTGGTCTTTGAGGTTACTGACGAGATTTCCGAACATCACGGGGATCCCGTGGTCCTTCGATATGTCGAGGATGTCACGCATGTTCTCTTCGAACTGAACTAGGCCTTGGCGATACGTGTCGGAGCCCAGCTCGATGAACTGGTCCTCCGCCATTCGGGACATGAGGGTCCCATCTTTCTGGGGTGAGGACCCAGAGGCCAGACGCTCAGCAGCAGAGCCGATCGCATTCTGCAGCAACTCGTAGGTCTTGAATCGTCGAAGGAACAGAGCCGTTCTGACGAGGAGGCGGTTCGCACCCGCGGATTCAGCCGATCCGACGCCGAGGGCTCCGTAGTACTCATTATGACCGGCATAGATGAGCACGAGGTCGGGCTGCTGCTCCACGATCCCCGGAAAGAGGTCGCGCATCGTGTAGCTGTTCACCGCGGTCATGCTGATGTTGACGATCTCGATCGTGCATTCGGGATACAGCAGTCCGAGGCTCGTTCGCAGCCAACGGGAAAAGGAGCCGATGGGCGCATAGGGATAGCCGGCTCCGCTGCTTTCTCCCAGGACGAAGACTCGAAACGCATTCGGCTTCTTCTGAACGTCGAAGACATCCTGATTCGACATCGGAATGATCCGAATGGTGCGGAAATACCGGCGACCGATATCCGGATTCAGCATGAACTTTCCGGGCGCCGCCTCGATCCACTGTTCGGTGTTGTCTCCGTAGTTCGCCAGTCGAAGCCCGAACTCCAGGAGGACGAAGAACAGGACGGGAACGAGAATGAGGATGAGCGGGAAGAGGGCCGAACGTGCTTCGGGTCCTGGTGTTGTGCCTGATCGATCTGTCACCGTTCGTACCATTCGTAGATGCCTGTGTGCGTGTCCGTTCGAGGCAAAAAATAGCGAATAAGTCCGACAAAATTGCTCTTCCTGCCTCTTTTGGTTACGTTTTTGTTCGTCCATGAGCGCACTGTTGAAGAAAATAGGCAGCACGGCATACCGATGGTGGATGGCCTTCGCTCACGCACTTGGCTACGTGAACACCAAGGTCCTCCTCACGGTGTTCTATGTGCTTGTCCTCGGCCCGG
>CAYIHQ010000139.1:0-6167 GCA_964362905.1 uncultured Ignavibacteriaceae bacterium | reverse complement strand
ACATCGACCGGGAATACCTGAAAGAAGTTCACCGGACTTTCCACCCGCGGGCATGACGCCCGCCTTCGTTCACTCAGGCTGAGGATCCCGGGCTGTCCTCTTGCCGTTCTCCCGTCTCCCATCTTCCCGCTTCATTACCAGAAAGCCTTCATCACATTCCTTGAATTCCGGGCGTTTTTTTGGCTACTTTAATAGTTCAGGCCGGTTTTCTTGGAATCGGAAATCGACCCACCGACAAGCGCCAGTGGATAATCTACACATCCTCCCCATACTCCTTTTCTCCGTGATCGTCCACGAAGTGGCGCACGGATGGATGGCACTGCGCCTGGGCGATCCGACCGCACGGGACAAGGGACGGATCACGTTCAATCCGATCCCCCACATCGATCCGGTGGGTTCCATTTTGCTTCCCGCCATTCTCGTCATGACGGGAGCGACGTTCTTTCTGGCGTGGGCGAAACCGGTTCCCGTGAATTCCGCGAACTTCAAGAATCCACGGCGCGACGACATTCTCGTGTCGGCCGTCGGGCCGATCTCGAATCTCGTGGTGGCCTTTTGCTGCGTTCTCGGGTTTGCCGCGGGTTATCATCTCGTGCAGACCGGCAACCATGACGTCACGACGATGACCGGCTATGCCGCCGAGGTCGCGCTCAACATGCTGTCGGTCGGCGTTCCCCTCAACATCGTGCTCGCGCTCTTCAACTTGATCCCGGTCCCCCCGCTTGACGGGTCGCATATTCTTGCTTCGCTTCTGCCCGATCGACTCGCTGTCGCCTATCGGCAGATCGGCTTCATGGGGATCCTCGTATTGCTTGTGGCCATGCGCTGGGAACCGTTCCGTATAGCATTCAGCAGCGCCCGTGAGTGGCTGCAGGCGCCTTTCGATCTTCTGATCCGATGGCTCGTATGAATCCCGACACTCGACGCATTCTAGTTCTCGCCGAGGGAAAGTTTAGTCCCTTACGTTCCAAGACCGCGAACGGGGCTATCGCCTACCTCCGCGACCGCGTGGTGGCCGTGATCGACGGCACCAGAGCGGGCATGACCGCACAGCAGGTCCTCGGATACGGCGGCGAAATTCCTGTCGTTCGGTCGTTGCAGGATGGGATGAGATTCAAGCCTACCCACTTGCTCATCGGCATCGCTCCTCCGGGAGGACGACTGCCGGATTCCTGGCGCACGGATATCGGTGCGGCGATCTCCGCCGGCCTGCACATCCTGAGCGGATTGCACACGCTGCTCGGCGACGACCCGTACCTGGCGGAGCTCGCTATGCGGCACGGGGTCACCATTACGGACTATCGCCGGATCCCGCCGGAGTCCGAGGTCATTCCAAGGGCTTCGTGGACCACACGAAAAGCGCGGGTGGTTCTGGCCGTCGGCACCGATTGCAACATCGGCAAGATGACGACCATGCTGCAGGTCGTGAAGGACTTCGAAGAACGGGGGCTGAAGACGGATTTCGTCGCCACAGGGCAAACGGGGATGCTCATCCGCGGCCGGGGTATCGCCGTGGATTCGATCATCAGCGACTATACGGCCGGGTGCATCGAGAAAGAGATCGACCAGTCCGTGGCGGAAGGGGTTGAGTACGTGTTCGTGGAGGGCCAGGGAGCGCTGACGCATCAGGCTTACTCGGGGGTGACGCTCGGCCTGATCCACGGCTCGATGCCAGACGCCTTCATCCTCTGCCACCAACCGACGCGCATCAAGGACGACTACGGCGTCACGTTGCCGACGCTCGAAGCCGCGATCCGCATGCATGAGAACGTCATTTCGCACTTCAAGCCGGCCGAGGTCGTGGGCATCGGACTCAATTCGATCGGCTTATCGGATGAAGAGTCCCGTGCGTGGAGTGAGCGCATCGAGCGCGAGACCGGCTTGCCGACCATCGACACATTTCGTTTCGGCGCACGGCCGTTGGCCGACGCATTGTTATCCTCCTTTTCCGTCCCACTTCCCAGAAAGACCGCATGAGCTCGATCGCGTACCGTGAGAGCGAGTTGTACTGTGAAGACGTTCCCGTCCGCGAACTGGCCGAAGAGTACGGCACGCCTCTTTACATCTACAGCAAGAACCGCATCCTGATCAACTATCGGGCGATCGCAGAGACGCTCGAAGGACTGGACGGCCTCGTCTGCTATGCTCTCAAGGCCAATTCCAATCCTTCCATCCTGAAGATGCTCGCGGAGGAGGGGGCGGGGGCGGATGTCGTTTCTGCCGGCGAAGTGTTTCTCGCTCTCAAAGCCGGGTTTGCGCCAGAGCGAATGGCCTTTGCGGGTGTGGGCAAGCGGGAGGATGAACTGGCCTACGCTCTCGACCAGGGGGTGCGGCTCTTCAACGTAGAATCCGTCGCCGAATTACAGTTGCTCTCCCTCGTGGCCTTGCGCCGGAACCTGACGGCGCGCATCTCACTGCGGATCAATCCGGACATCGACGCACAGAGCCATCCGTATATCACCACCGGACTGCCCGGCAACAAATTTGGCATCGAGGCGGCACAAGCTCCGCAGGTGTATGCTCTCGCAGCCACGCTCCCCGGCATCGATGTGGCGGGAGTGCATCTGCACATCGGTTCGCAGATCACCAAGGCCGAGCCCTTTCTGGCCTCGGCGAACTTTCTTGCATTATTCGTTCCGAAGATGCGCCAGGCCGGCATCGCCCTGCGCCATATCGACTTTGGCGGCGGTTTCGGCGTCCGATATCACAACGCCCTCCGGCATGAGGCGCTTCCATCCGAGGAATCGGGCCAGGATACGGTGGCATCGCCCGCTGAGATCCTCACCCAAGTGCGCCACATTCTGGAACCGCTCGGCGGTTCCCTTTGGCTGGAGCCCGGCCGTTCCATCGTGGCCGATGCGGGCATGCTCCTGACGCGCGTGCTGTACCTGAAAGAGAACAGCGTCAAGAAGTTTGTCATTGTGGATGCGGCCATGACGGACCTGTTGCGACCAAGCCTCTACAACGCCCACCATCAGGTCGTGCCCGCGTTGATCTCGACGTACGAGCACGAAGTGGTGGATGTAGTCGGCCCCGTATGTGAGACGGGCGATTTTATGGCGCGCGACCGGCTGATCAATCGGGCCGCTCATGGCGATCTGCTCGCAATTCTCACGACCGGTGCGTACGGATTCGTCAACACGTCGCGCTATAACGCGCGCCCGCGTCCTGCGGAGGTATTGGTGAATGGCGATCGTGTGCGTCTCGTGCGTCCGCGCGAAACCTTTGAAGATCTGCTCTGACATGCGCCCTCTTTCCCTGCTTGTAGCTCTAGCGTTCATCGCGAGTTGCTCCCGCAACGAACAGAAACCGGAGGTCGTCACCTATCCGTTGACCGGCGAAGTGGTCAAGGTCGACCGCGCCAAGGGACGCCTCACGGTCGCCCATGACGACATTCCCGGATTCATGGATCCCATGACGATGCCGTTCCGCGTGAAGGACTCCACGCTGTTCGAAGGGCTGGCCGTGGGAGACACCATTGCCGCAACGCTCGTCGTGGGACGGCACGAATCGTGGCTCGAAGGGATCATCGTCGCCGGCCGCGGGGAACCCGAGCCGCTCCGGCCGGAGGATGTGGCGCCGGTCCGACGGTTTGAGATCGGCAAACTACTGCCCGATCCTTCCTTCTCCGACCAGGAAGGACGCCCCTTCCGGCTGTCCTCGCTCCGGGGCAAAGCCGTGGCGGTGACATTCATCTACACCTTGTGTCCACTGCCGGATTTCTGCATTCGCATGACCGACCATTTTGCACAAACGCAGGGCGCGCTCGCCCGCAATCGCGCTCTGCGTGATGAGTGGCATTTGGTATCGGTGTCGTTCGACCCGGAGCGCGACTCACCTGCCGTCCTGAAAGCCTACGCGACGAGCCACGGTGCGGACCTTCAGACGTGGACATTTGCCACAGGCCCACGATCCGAACTGGCCGACTTCCTCGGCGGCTTCGGGCTGTTTTTCTCCGAGGGTGAGGCCGGCGTCATCGACCATAATCTTCGCACCATCGTCATCGACTCCGACGGACGTCTGGCCAAGGTCTTCGTCGGGAATGAATGGACGCCGAAGGAACTCGCCGAAGCGCTCCGCGCCGCCGGCTGACCAAGGTGTCTTCACCTACAACGTTGTGTTCCTCACCTACCTGATCTCTTGAGCCACTGGCTGGCGGGCCCTTCATCATGAGTCGTTCTCTCACGCAATCGATCGTTCGGGTGTGTCACAAGTTGGAGTCCAAGGGATTCGTCGCGGCTTTGGACGGCAATGTGAGCGCACGACAGGACGCCAGGACGATCCTCGTCACGGCACGGGGAACAAGCAAGGGAGAGATCACGATGAAGGATGTCGTGGGGATTCGGCTGGACGGCACACCCGTGAAGAAGGGTCCGCTTCCTACGTCAGAGCTTCCGATGCACCTGGCGATCTACCGTGAGCGGGCGGACATCGGCGGCGTGGTCCACGCCCATCCACCCTATGCGACGGCCCTCGCGGCCAGCGGACAACGGTTGAGCATCAATGTTCTGCCCGAGGTCATTCTCTCGCTGGGGATTGTGCCCTTGATCCCCTACGCGACTCCATCGACGGAAGAGGTCGGATCGAGCCTTGTACCTCACCTTCGAACTGCAGCAGGCGCCTTGCTCGCCAATCACGGTGCTGTGACCTGGGCACGAACAGTGTCAGAAGCGTATCTTCTGATGGAGAAGCTGGAGCACGCGGCCCAGATCGAGTTTTTGGCGCGACTGCTCGGTGGCGCGAAGACGTTGTCACCCTCCAACATCGAAGAGCTGCTGAAGACCCACCCGTACTCGCACAAGAAGATGTAGACGATCTCGCATCCAACTGTTCCTGTACACCGTTCCTGTTCACTGTTCCCGTTCACCTTCGACCCATTACCTGTTACCTATCCGAACACCTACTACCTTTCACCTCTCACCTTTCCCACACCTCCCCCCATGCCCAAACTCCGTGTCGGTGTTCTCTTCGGAGGTCGCTCGGCCGAACATGAGGTCTCGCTCGTCTCCGCCACGGGCATCATGCGGGCGCTTGACACATCTCGCTATGTCGTCGTGCCCATCGGCATCGCTCCCGACGGCCGATGGCTGACCGGTCAGAGCGCCTTGCGTCTCTTGAAGGAGCGGGCAGATCTCCGCGGAATTCCCGAGCATATCTTTGTCCCGGACCCTCGAAAGCAGGGGTTGGTGCCGGTACGTCGGTCAACCCGTCACGTGGGCGTGGATGTGGTGTTTCCCGTGTTGCATGGGACATTCGGCGAGGATGGCACCATCCAGGGCCTGCTGGAATTGGCGGACATTCCTTACGTCGGCGCGGGCGTGCTGGGATCCGCCGTGGGAATGGACAAGGTGATCCAGAAGCAATTGCTCCGCCAAGCGGGCATTCCGGTCGCGACGGCCGTGTGGTTCAACGGTGCAGAATATCGCCGAACGCCAGCGGAGTGCCTTTCGGCCGTGCGGCGGGTCCTGAGGTATCCGGTGTTCGTCAAACCGCCGAACGCCGGGTCCAGCGTCGGGATCACGAAGGCGCACAACAAGAAGGAATTGCTCGCCGGCATACGTCTGGCCCTTCGCTACGACCGGAAGGTGCTCGTCGAGCAAGCAGTGGAGTTTGCCCGCGAGATCGAAGTGAGCGTTCTCGGCAATGAGGACCCGATCGCATCGGTGCCCGGCGAGATCATTCCTTCGAACGAGTTCTACGACTACGACGCCAAGTACGTCGACGGACAGTCGCGCGCCGAAGTGCCGGCCCGACTGCCCCGGGCAATGGTTCGCCGGCTGCAAGAACTTGCGGTGCAGGCATTCGAAGTGCTCGATTGCGCCGGCATGGCACGGGTCGATTTTCTCGTGAACCGACGGACCGGCAAGATCTACCTGAACGAGATCAACACGATCCCCGGCTTTACACCCATCAGCATGTATCCGAAGCTGTGGGAGGCAAGCGGGCTGCCATACTCCCGCCTGCTGGACCGACTCATCGCCCTCGCCCTGAAACGCCACGCGGAGAGTCGAAAACTGCAGACTACGTTCCAGCCGAAAGCGGAGTGGTATCGGTGAACTCCGCGCTGAGAAGAGACTGGACACAAAAATGCACAGAAGGCACAAACACTCTTGTGCTTCTTGCCTGCCTGCGCCCAGTCAACCGCTATCAAGATTGTCGCGTCTACC
>CAYIHQ010000138.1:0-6173 GCA_964362905.1 uncultured Ignavibacteriaceae bacterium | reverse complement strand
AATCATCCCCGCACGGGCAAGGTGAAGCGAATTCAATTTGAGGGTCCTTCAGAAACAGAAACGCCGGCCCTCGCTCCGGAAGGAGGTCGGACCGGCGTCAATCGCCGGGAGGAACCGGCAGGTCAGATGGTGACGGACGTTGTCATGCGAGGCAACCGCATCGGGGCGAGGTGCGGAGCCGGTATCGGCCGTACCTCACGGATCTTGTCGAGGTCTTCGCGAAACTCTTCCATCGCTGCCTCTTCCTCATTGCCGTCGCTCTTCCATTCGAAGACATCCTCTTGGGGAGCGATCCGGATCCGGCGTTTCATGTCGCGGAAGTGCGCCGGCCCCTCGTCGGACTCTGTCACTTCCACGGTCAATGTCTTCCGGGTCCCTTTCCGCAGCACTTCGACCTCCAGTTTGCTCCCTTCTTCCGCCTTCCGCAATTCCTTTCTGATGTCGTCCACTTCCGTGATCGTCCGCTTGCCGATCCGAAGGATCACATCGCCGGCTTTCAGGCCCGCTTTGTCGCCCGCCTTGTCCTTCTCCACCTCTTCCACCAGCACGCCTTCGTTGTTGGGCGCGCCGAAGTACTCGCCGAGCTGCGTGTTGAGCGTCTTGGCCGTCACGCCGAGCGTTGCGCCGCCGATGAACACTTCGAAACGGGGAAACGACGGCATCGAGAACGCGAATTCACGGGACGACGAATGCCTTTCTGAGCCGATCACGACGGCCAGATTCTTGCGAACCCCATCGCGATAGGTCACCAACTCGGCCTTCGTGCCGGGAGCCGTGCGTGAGACGAATCGGGAGAGATCATCCGGCCCATAGATCGCCTTGCCCCCGAAGGAGACAATGACGTCCCCGCGTTTCAAGCCCGCCGAATCGGCGGGGCTGTCGTCGACGACATCGGAGACATACGCGCCTTCATCCGAAGGGAGCTTTTCGCGTTTCTGGATCTTTTCCGTCACGTTTTGGATGGAGACCCCCAGCCACCCTTTTAGCTGTTTCGATTTTTGCTCCTCCCCCGCCTTGGCCGTGCCCAACGGGGCGAGCACAAGGGCTGCGAGGAACAGAAGACTGTAGCGGTATTTCATGATGCCCTCCGGAGTAGATGGTAGTGTGGGTTCAGCCGACTGTTGGGTAGACGGTGCGCAGCGGCGGAAGGTTCCGTTTCCCAGGCTTTGGAAGTCGTGCCAGTGCCGCTCCCACGACGAAAGGCCTTGTGGGAGCGTGCACAAGGATGCGCCGGAGCCGTCCTTGAGTCTTCCCCCTTTTTTCGCGTTGTTTCTGCATCCATCGGGTCCATTCCCGCCCTCATGAACGGCTCATCCACGCTCTTCCCCTACGAGTTCTCCGACCGCTTCGCTGCGGCATGTGGCAGACAGCCCGAGGTCATCGCCTCCGCCCCAGGCCGCGTGAACCTCATCGGCGAGCACACCGACTACAACGAGGGATTCGTTCTGCCGGTCGCGATCGACCGCCGAACGTGGGTTGCCGTTGCCCCCCGGGCTGATGACCGCGTGTGGATGCGGACCGAGACCACTGGCGAGGAGGCCGACCTGACGCTCGAGCAACTCGACGGCCATCGCAACCGTGGATGGTCGTCGTACGTCGCCGGCGTGGTCGCTCTCCTTCGGCGCGAGGGAATGGCTGTGCGAGGAATGGACATCCTGATCACCAGCACCGTTCCTTTAGGGGCCGGACTGAGTTCCTCAGCGGCACTGGAAGTATCCGTGGCCGTGGGGACGCTGGCGTTGGCCGGGCGATCGCTGCCGTCCCTTGACATCGCCCGTCTCTGTCAGCGCGCCGAATGGGAATGGGCAGGTGTGCAGTGCGGCATCATGGACCAGTTCATTGCGGCCTCTGGCAAATCGAAGACCGCTCTCTTCCTGGATTGCCGGTCGCTCACGTATGAACAGATCCCCCTCGACCCGTCGCTGCAACTGGTCGTGTGTGATACCGCCATGCCGCATACCCTGGCCGCATCAGAGTACAACAAACGGAGAGCCGAGTGCGCTGAAGCGGTCCACGGATTATCAGCGCGGATCCCGGGCATTCGCACACTCCGCGACGTGAACGACGAGGACCTGCACACCCATGGCGACTGCCTTGCCGCCATACCGCGACGGCGGGCCGAACATGTCGTGACCGAGAACGCCCGCGTTCATCGAGCCGTGGATGCCTTGTGGCTCCGCGATCATCGCGCCCTCGGCGATCTGGTGAACGCCTCGCACGCCAGTCTGCGAGACTCCTACGCGGTCAGTTGCATGGAACTGGATGTGATGGCAGAGATCTGCCGCATAGGTCCCGGCGTCTACGGCGCCCGAATGACCGGGGCGGGCTTCGGAGGGTGCGTCCTGGCCTTGACCGACCCCGCCGTGGTACCGGCGCTCACCCGCACAATCCTTGAAGAATTTCCCGCGCGCACGGGCCGTACACCCACGGTCATCGTCTGTACGGTCGGTGACGGTGCTCGAGCAATCCGTGTCGGATAGCGACCGTGCGACGGCGACGGATATCTCTCCTCACGGCTCTCCTCCTCTTCGCACTCGTCTGCTCCCCCGGCCAAGTGGTGACACTGCGGGTCACGAATTGGGCGACCCCGGAGGAGATGGAAGTCGATCGGGCGGCCATCGCTCTCTTCGAGCGGGCACATCCCCACATCCGCGTGCTGTATGAGCCGAACCCGGGCCGCCAGTATGAAGAGAAGATCCTGACCGCTCTCGCGGCAGGGGCCCCGCCCGATGTTTTTCTCCTCGATTCCAAGCTTATCCCCACCTTCACGAACAAGCGCGTTCTGCTCGACCTGATGCCGACCATCGCTCCTTTGGGGATCGACACGACGCAATGGTACTCGAACGTTCTTGCCATCGGCCGGAGGGACGGCGCCCTCTACGCATTCCCGAAAGGCTTCACGCCGCTCATGGTCTACTATAATAGAGCGCTCTTCCGGGCCGCCGGCGTTCCGGAGCCAAACGCCGAGTGGACGTGGGACGACTATCGGAGGATGGCACGAGCGCTGACGCGCGACCTGGACGCGGACGGCAGCATCGATCAGTACGGAGCAGCATTCACGAACTACTACTTCTACTGGATCGTGTGGGTGTGGAGCGCGGGAGGTGATGTCGTCTCGGCAGATGCCACGCGGGCATCGGGGACACTGGACGCGCCGTCAACGGTGGAGGCTATTCAATTCCTGACCGACCTTCGAACACGCGATCGCGTGGTGCCCGACGTCGGCAGCTGGGTGCAAGCCGAACGCACGGGAACGAATGCACAGCTCTTTGCCAACGGTCGCATTGCGATGAGCCTCGAGGGTCATTGGCGGATGCCCACGTACGCGAAGTACGTGCGGGAGGGACGGCTCGACCTCGGCGTCGCACCGCTACCGCGGCATCCAAACGGGCGAAAGGTCAATGTGATGTATCAAAGCGGCTGGTGCGTCCCTGTCGGCACACCACATCCGCAGGAGGCGGCCGAATTGGCGGCATTCCTTGCCGGCCCGGAGGCGGCCCGCATCCGGTCTGCCCAGTCGCTGGAGATCTCGGCGGTTCGCGCTGTGGCCGAGGAGATCGTCGCGCTGGACCCGACTGGCTGGGAACGGGTCTTTGTCGAAGAGATCCCGTTCTGCCGCCAACCGTGGGGATCCGTGATCGAGCGCTTCAGCGAGATCGAATGGACATTGCAGGATGCCGTGGATGACATCCTGATCAACGGCGCCCCGGTCAAGGAAGCGCTGACCCGGGCGGCGGGGAAGGTGGACCGCGAACTGGAGAACATACGGCGCAATTCCGCTTTCACGTTTGCCCCGATCGAGGAACATTCCGAGATCCTCACCGCATTGACGGCGGTTGCGTTGGCTGTCGCGGCAGGCATGGTGGCGTTGTATGCGCGCGCCCGACGGCGGGACCGTCCTTCAACGGCCCGCTCCCTGGGATTTCTTGCCCCCTCTCTTCTCCACTTGACGGTGTTCCTCGCCACGCCCATGATCTTTTCCGCGTACCTGAGTGTGCATCGCTGGGACCTCATCGTCCCCGACACGCCATTCGTGGGATTCGACCAGTTCGCCGAGATGTTCCGGGACGAAGGGTTCTGGAACGCCTTGAAGAACACGCTGGTCTTTTCCCTCAACGTCCCCGTCGGTCTTACCGTTGCACTCGGGACAGCCCTTCTCCTGCACCGGAGATTCCGAGGGGTGGCCTTCCTGAGGGCGCTGTATTTCTTGCCGAGCGTGACGTCGTTTGTCGCCATCGCATTGGTATGGATGTGGATCTATCATCCGACCTTTGGGGCGGCGAACTACCTGTTGTCGATGGTGGGCTTGCCACCACTGCCGTGGTTGAATTCCACACATACGGCCATGTTGAGCGTGCTGGTGTTCACGGTGTGGATGGGCCTTGGATATCAAATGGTGGTCTTCCTTGCCGGCTTGCAGGGGATACCGGAGGAGTACTACGAGGCCGCTCGCATTGACGGCGCAAGCGCGTGGCAGCGCTTTCGGCGTGTGACGTTGCCGTTGTTGCGGCCGACGACGTTCTTCCTGCTGATCACATCGTTCATTGCGTCGTTCCAGGCCTTCACATCGATCTACGTGATGACCGCCGGAGGCCCGGTGGGAAGCACGGATGTGATCGTGTACCACATCTACAAAGCGGCGTGGGAGCAATTGCGCATGGGCTACGCGTCGGCGATGGCGTGGGTGCTGTTCGTGCTGATCGTGGCGGCGACGTGGGTGCAGTTCAGAGTCGTAGGGAAGAATATCGAGTACTCGTGATTCCAACCCCCTGGGCACGCAGGGAGAATATGGACACAGAGGAACACCGAGGGAAGGAGGAGGACCACAGAGGTAAGATGTGATTCTTCGCAGTGGACCTTTGTCAGAAGTTTCAGTTCTTTGTTCCATCATCTCAGTTCTCTGTGGTTCTCGTTTTCGCCTCCGTGGCTCTCTGTGTCTACTTCTTTCCTTGAGACTACAATGGAACCCATCAAGAAGATCGCCATCAGCACCGGGGGCGGTGACGCGCCCGGATTGAACGCCGTGATCCGTGCCGCCGTTATTGCCGCCATCAATCGCGGCTGGGAGGTGGTCGGGATCCGGGAAGGCTACAACGGCATTCTGATGCCAGATCAGTACCCGCAAGGCGGCGTCTTCCCCCTCACCCGCCGGGAAGTGAAGGGCATTACACACCTGGGCGGCACGATCCTCGGGACGACCAACAAGGGGAATCCCCTCAAGTTTCCAGTCCAGCAAGCAGACGGCTCCTGGAAGGAAACGGACCGGACCGGCGAGGTCGTGGAAGGACTTCATCGCCAGGGGATCGACGCTCTCATCAGTATCGGCGGGGACGGGTCGCTGACGATCGCCGGAGCCATCGCGCAGAAGGGCATGCGCGTGATCGGCGTCCCAAAGACCATCGACAATGACCTCGACCAAACAGTCATCACGTTCGGGTTCGACACCGCGGTCTCGTTCGCCACGGAATGCATCGACCGGCTTCATACCACGGCCGAATCCCACCAACGCGTGATGGTCGTGGAGGTCATGGGTCGATATGCAGGATGGATCGCCCTCAATGCCGGCGTCTCCGGCACTGCGGACGTCATCCTCATCCCGGAGATCCCCTACGACATAGACAAGGTGGCTGAGAAGATCCGGGCCCGCGAGAAGAGCGGTTCCACGTTCGCCATCATCGTGGTCGCGGAAGGGGCGATCGCCAAGGGCGGAGGCCGGTCGGTGGTTGGGAAGGAACTGGGTCGCCAGGAGCAACTCGGCGGTGCCGGTGAGACCGTGGCGAAAGAGATCCAGGCCGTCACGGGAAAAGAGAGCCGGTGTGTCGTCCTCGGCCATCTCCTGCGCGGCGGATCACCCACAACGTTTGATCGACTCATCTCCCTTCGATTCGGTGCCGCCGCTGTGCGGGCGTTGGAACAGGGATACTCTGGCGTCATGGTTGCCCTCGACCCGCCGACAGTCCGGTACGTGCCGCTCGCGGAAGCGACGCACCGGATGAAGACCGTGCCGGTCGATTGCGACACCGTATTGACGGCGAGAGACCTGGGAGTGAGCTTCGGGGATTGACCCCAGCGACAACATGACACAGAGAACCACAGAGGAGAAGAGGAGTTCCACCGAGGAGAGAACTATTTCAATCGCTCTGTGGTGCTCTGTGCGATCTCTGTGGACCCCT
>CAYIHQ010000137.1:0-6251 GCA_964362905.1 uncultured Ignavibacteriaceae bacterium | reverse complement strand
GGTTGTTGGGGTTGACCCGGCGCGCCTCGAACGGGCGCGCCGACGACGTGACGCTGGCGGTGATCGACGAACGCGTCCACTCGGACCTGCAGGGATCGACCCGGCAGCAGAACTTCGGCGAGCGGTACACGCAGCCGCGCGAGCGCATGAGCGAGGTCCGGACGACCCTCATGGCGGGTCTGACGGTGTCTCCCACGCCTTCGCTCAGCATCCGTTTCCTCGGCGTGCCGAACTACGTGGAGACTTTCGAGGGCACCGAGCTGTCGGATGTCCAGTTGTGGATCTCGGTCTGCATCCGACCCTGACCGCCGCAGATGTTATGGAGGGAACGACTACATGGCCCTGACCTATCTCCATCCTGCTTGCTTCGCGATCGCTGTCCTCCTGACCGCTTCCGGATGTCAGCAGTCCACAAACCCGGAACTCGACACTTCCGAGGACCTCTACTTTAGTTCCTTCGAATCGGATGCCGACGCGGCGGGTTGGTCCGGGTACGGCGGGGGGTGGTTCGACCAGGATGCCCCGCCGGACGGAGGCGCCAGGTCCCTGCGGGTCTCGGGCGGTTGCATCGTACCGCATTTCTCGCGACGAGTCGTCGCTCCGGCCGTTCCGTGTTCCGTTTCCCTCACATTTTGGGGAAAGAACCTGGCTTTGGGGGGCGGCGTGAGCCTTCGCCCCACCGACGGGGTCGGCCCCGAGATCCAGGTGTCCGTGCAGGAGACGGTCTGGACCCGATACCGCTCCGCCAGCCGGATTCATTGCCGGCCGGGGGACACGCTGGTGCTGGATCTCATCAGCGGAGGGATCATCTACGGCGCCATGCGGGTCGATCTTCTCGAGGTGCGGATAGACGAGTGAGGACCGTTGCTCGCGCGCATTCAGATGCCGTGCGTCAAAGCTACGTTGCTATCCGTCTTCTCCTCACGGTCGAAAGGCCCTTGATGCGGCCGGCATTGGGGGGATGAGAGAGGATGGAAGTCCTACCTACGACGGAAGCAGTGGGTGATCCGAGGGCTTCCACGAGACCTTTGGGAACCAAAAGGACAGAGCGGAGACCGTGGGGCCTCCGCTTTTTCCGTTTCTTGCCGTATGTGCATCGTCACCTGAAGGTGACGGCTACCGCTCGATGCTACTCCCTTTCAAACCTCGCCTGGAAGAACCGTAGATACTTCGGCTCATACACCATCTTCAGTCCCTTCACGGACTTGCGATTCTCATACACCGACTGCACCGACTCGATGAGCACGTCGCAGTGAGCCTGCGTGTACACTCGCCGCGGGAAGGTCAGCCGCACGAGCTCCAGTTTCGGGTAGTAGTGGTCCCCCGTTTCCTTGTTCCGGCCGGCTGAGACGATTCCGCGCTCCATGGAACGGATACCCGATTCGAGGTACAGTTCGCCCGCCAGTGTTTGCGCCGGGAACTCGACCTGCTTCAGGTGTGATAAGATCGCCCTCGCGTCGAGGAACACCGCGTGGCCGCCGATCGGACGGACGACCGGAACACCCATTTCGACCAGCTTGTCGCCGACGTACTCCACCTGCCCGATGCGTGCGCGCATGTGGTCCTCGCTCACCGCTTCGACGATGCCGCGCGCCATCGCTTCCATGTCGCGGCCCGCAAGACCGCCATAGGTGTGCAAGCCCTCGTACACCACGACCATGTTCCGCGCTTCTTCGAAGACGTCCCACTCATTGAGTGCCAGAAAACCGCCGATGTTGACCAAGAGGTCCTTCTTGCCGCTCATCGTGGCCGCGTCGGAGTAGGAGCACATTTCTTTGAGAATGGCCGGCAATGGCGTGTTCTCGTAGCCCTTCTCCCGCATCTTGATGAAGTACGCGTTCTCGATGGCCCGCGTCGCATCGAGCACGACACGGATCCCCTTCGTCTGGCAGTAGGAGCGCAGCTCCCGCAAGTTCGCCATCGAGATGGGCTGGCCGCCGGCCATGTTCACGGTGGCAGCGACGGAGATGTACGGGATCTTCTCTGGACCCACTTTCTTCACAAGGGCGTCGAACTTGTTCATGTCGACATTGCCCTTGAACGGATGGAGATTTGCCGGGTCGTGGGCTTCGTCGATGATCACGTCCACAAATGTGCCGCCGGCAAGCTCCTGATGCAATCGGGTCGTCGTGAAATACATGTTGCCCGGAACGTACATGCCGGGTTTGATCAGTATCTGGGAGATGATGTGCTCAGCGGCGCGCCCCTGGTGCGTGGGGACAAGATACTTGTAGCCGTAGTACTGCTGCACGGCCGCTTCGAGGTTGTAGTAGTGCTTGCTGCCGGCGTACGCTTCGTCGCCGATCATCATGCCCGCCCACTGCCAATCGCTCATGGCGTTCGTGCCGCTGTCCGTCAGGAGATCAATGTAGACATCTTCCGAGCGCAGGAGAAACGTGTTGAAACCCGCCTCCAAGAGGCACTTCTGGCGCTCCTCGCGGGTGAGCATCTTGAGGGGCTCGACCATCTTGATCTTGAACGGCTCAGCCCAGGAACGGCGTTTCGGTTGGTCCATGGAATCCTCGAACTCGACGATTGATGACCGTGCCTTCAGGGTGTGGGGGCCACAAAAGGCACGCGAGACACAAATGGGTTTTGTAACCTACCGAGAATTGGCAGGATTTCCAACGCCCCCATCCCCGGCAGAAACGCACGAACTTCCAGGTCGTTTTGCCGTTCAGATCCAAGCCATCCGACTCCTCGAATCCTGTTCCTAGGCATCATTCCTGAGAATTCCGTTGAAGTTCTTCGATTTTTCGGCGAATATGTGGCGACTCCGAACGGCGCGAATCCGCCCCAGCGGGTACACTCAGCGCATCCACCGCCGAACCGAATGGAACTCCAAACACTCTCCCGTCCTGTCGTCGACGCCGACTCCACGTGCTACCACTGCGGAGATCCAGTGACTGCGGGAGGGGTACGCGCGAACGGCAAGTCGTTCTGCTGCAACGGATGCAAGGTCGTGTACGAGGTGCTGGAGCGAAATGACCTGTGCACCTATTACACGCTCGACCGGACACCCGGCCACTCGCCCGTGGTCCACGCCTCTGGCAAGTACGCCTATCTCGACGACGATGCGATTGCCCGCCAACTGGTGACATTTCGGGCGGGACATCGCTCGGGCGCCAGCTTCGTCATTTTCGGTATGCATTGCGCCTCCTGCGTATGGCTCCTGGAGCAACTCTATACGCTCGACCCCGGTATCGTCGAATCACGCGTCGATTTTCTCAAGAAGCAGGTCTCGGTTCAGTTTGACGCGTCCCGCACGTCGCTCCGGTCCGTCGTCGAATTGCTGGCGTCGCTCGGCTACGAGCCGGAGATCAATCTGGGCAGCCTCGAACAGAGGGCCGAGTCCTTCGCCACCCGGTCACTCGTCGCCAAGGTGGGCGTAGCGGGATTCTGCTTCGGGAACATCATGATGCTGAGTTTTCCGGAGTATTTTGCCACGTCGGACATCGACGCCGGCATGCGGCGCGTGTTCGATTGGGTGATGCTCGGGCTGTCGCTCCCCGTCTTCTTCTACTCGGCCAATGAGTATTTCACGTCCGCCTGGGGTGGACTGCGCCGCGGGATCATCAACATCGACGTGCCGCTGGCCCTCGGCATCCTCATTCTGTTCGCCCGCAGCGTCGTCGACGTCACCATCATAGGCCGGGCCGGATACTTCGATTCCCTCGCCGGACTCGTCTTCTTTCTGCTGATCGGCAAGGTGTTCCAGTCGAAGACCTACGACCGACTTAACTTTGACCGGAAGTACACGTCGTATTTCCCCCTCGCGGTGACGATCCGCCAACGCGGCGAAGAGCGGGCGGTTCCCGTGGCCACGCTCGCCGTGGGGGACAAGATACTCCTGCGGCACAACGAGATCATTCCCTGCGACGCCATCGTGATGAACGGGACAGCCGTAGTGGACTACAGTTTCGTAACGGGCGAATCGACGCCGGTCCTTCTGAATCCCGGGGATTTTGTCTATGCGGGCGGACGCCAGACGGGCGGCGTGGTGGAGATGGAAGTGACGAAGGAGGTCTCTCAGAGCCATTTGACACAACTCTGGAACCGACACGACGCTGAACACGACGAGAAGAGCCGCCTCCTGACGCTCTCAAATACCGTCGGCAAGTGGTTCACGGGCGCGGTGCTTCTCGTCGCCGGCGCCGCGGCAGCCTGGTGGCTGCTCGGGCAGGCCCCCGCCACGGCCCTCGACGCCGTCACCGGGATCCTGATCGTGGCCTGCCCGTGCGCGTTCGCGCTCGCGGCGCCGTTCACGTACGGCGCTGTCCTCCGCGTTTTCGGTCGCCATCGGTTCTACCTGAAGAATGCCCCGGTCGTGGAGGCGCTCGCCCGCACGACCGCGGTGGTCTTCGACAAGACCGGCACCCTGACGCACGGACGCAACCGGACGGTGCAGTTTTTCGGTGAACAGTTGGCGCCGGAACAGCGGTCGCTCATTCTCTCGCTCGCTCGCGTGTCGACGCATCCGCTCAGCAGGGCGATCGAGCATTCTCTCGCGGGCGCCCCACCGCTCGCGGTGGAGAATCTGGAAGAGATCCCCGGCTCCGGCATTCGAGCCCTGGTCGGCGGTGTGGACGTGCGGATCGGTGCGCGCACCTTCGCGGGCACGGACGGCAGCGGCTCCGTGGAAGAGTCCGCGGACGCGGCACGCGCGTACGTCGCCATCGGCGGATTGCCCATGGGCGTGTTCGTCATCCGACAGCAGTATCGGGAGCGATTGGAGGAACTGGTCCGGGCGCTGGGCACAGAGCGACGACTGTCTCTGGTCTCCGGCGACCATCGGGGCGAGCGGAGGCACTTGGAGGCGATGTTTCCAACTGGCTCCGACATGCGATTCGACCAGTCCCCCTTCGACAAGCACGACTACGTCGAAGTCCTTCAACAGAAGGGCGAAGCCGTTTTGATGATCGGTGACGGACTGAACGACGCGGGGGCGCTCCGCCGCAGCAACGTGGGCGTGGCCGTGACCGACGACGTGAATGCCTTCTCCCCTGCCTGCGATGCCATTCTGGAGGGTGACGCGCTGCACCGTCTGCCCGCTTTCCTCGATCTCAGCCGAAGCGCGGTGCAGATCATTCTCGTAAGTTTCTTCGTGTCCTTCCTGTATAATATCGCCGCTCTCAGCGTGGCCGTGCAGGGGGCGCTGTCGCCTGTGCTCGCGGCCATTCTGATGCCGGTCAGTTCCGTCACGGTCGTCGCATTGAGCATGGGCCTCGTGCGCCTGGCTGCGCGCCGGCAGGGGTTGCTGGGATGACCGTCATCTACGTGCTCATCGCGCTCAGTCTGAGCATGGCCGTCGGATTCCTGGTCGCCTTCCTCTGGGCGGTCCGGACCGGCCAGTACGACGACACTCACACGCCGTCGATGCGGATGCTCTTCGACAATCGACCACCTTCGAAACGATCCTCCACCACCTCATCGTAGGGTTCACGGCATGCTACTCGAGCGCTTTGAATACGATAACAGGCCCGTCAGACTCTTCGCGATTGCGACGGTTGTTTGGGGCATCATCGGCATGACGGTGGGCGTCGTCATCGCCACTCAGCTTTTCTATCCGCAACTCAATCTGGGCCTCGCCTTTCATTCGTTCGGCCGGCTCCGCCCCATCCACACGAACGCCGTCATCTTTGCGTTCGTCGGCAACGCGATCTTCATGGGCCTCTACTACTCGTTGCCGCGCCTCTGCAAGACGCCGATGTTCAGCAAAGCCCTGAGCGCGGTCCATTTCTGGGGCTGGCAACTGATCATCGTCCTCGCGGCAATATCGCTGGCCCTCGGCTACACAACCAGCAAGGAGTATGCAGAGCTCGAATGGCCGCTCGACATTCTCATCACGCTCATCTGGGTGGTGTTCGCCGTCAACATGTTCGGCACGATCATCCAGCGAAGAGAGCGGCACATCTACGTGGCGATCTGGTTCTACATCGCGACCGTCGTCACGGTGGCGATGCTCCACATCGTGAACTCCATGGAGATCCCGGTCTCCCTCACGAAGAGCTATCCCGTGTACGCCGGCGTCCAGGACGCGCTCGTGCAGTGGTGGTACGGACACAACGCCGTAGCGTTCTTCCTCACGACGCCGTTCCTCGGGTTGATGTACTACTTCCTGCCGAAAGCAGCGAACCGGCCGGTGTATTCGTACCGCCTGTCCATCCTCCATTTCTGGTCGCTCATCTTCCTCTACATCTGGGCCGGTCCGCACCATCTGCTCTACACGGCGCTGCCGGACTGGGTGCAAT
>CAYIHQ010000136.1:0-6256 GCA_964362905.1 uncultured Ignavibacteriaceae bacterium | reverse complement strand
TGGATGGACGCAGCAAGCAAGCTCAACGTGCTCCTCCAGGGAGAGCAGGAGAAGCACATCGACCAGAAGCTCGCCATCGCGAAGCTCCGCGCCGCCTACATGGCGGACGGGGACACGGCGGCGAAGGCCAAGGCAAAGGTGGAAGCAATGGACGAGTGGGCTCAGATGCAGAAGCAGGGCGCGCTCATCGAGCGGGCGATGGAGGCCATCCTCCTCGCCAAGAAGAACGCCTCGCTCGCTTCCGACCTCATGAGACACCACCTCAACTAACCAACTAAACGATACATACATTATGGCAACGACAAAGAAGGCAGCGAAGAAGGTAGCGCCGAAGAAGAAGGTCCGTGACACCTCGAACGAGGCACCGACCGCGAAGGAGATGGCGACCGCGATGAAGCGCGCCAAGGAGGTCGCGTCCGGCAAGAAGAACGGCGTGATCATCGTCCTCGAGGAGTTCACCAACAAGAAGGGCCAGAAGGGCATCGAGGGCATGACGTACTGGAAGGGCATGGACCCAAAGGCGCGCGTGCAGACGCTCCTCAACGTGTCTGGCATGCCTCCCCAGATCTTCATGCTCATGGCGACCCTCACATCCGGCGCGATGGAGATGGACGACCACGAGCACGACAAGGACGGCAACTGCATCACGCCGAAGAAGCGCAAGTAGTGCGGCTATAAACCAATAACCCTCACACCACAATGTTCAACTACATCAACGCAGAGGGGACCGACCTCCGATACGGGAAGATCGTGTCCCACGTGCTCATCGCCCTCGTGGTGATCGTGTTCGCGTTCGGATCCATCGGCGTGGTCGACTCCCGCGAGGTGGGCATCAAGACGCGCCTCGGCCAGGTGGCTGGCGTCGTCGAGCCGGGTCTCTACTTCAAGCTGCCCGTCATCGAGCACGTCTCGAAGATGGACATGAAGGTGCAGACCGTGGACTACGACAAGAACGGGAAGGAGGGCGACGCGTCGGACACATCGTCCCTCTCGGCCGCATCCAAGGACCTCCAGACCGTATGGGCGAACATCGTCGTCAACTACCGCCTCAACCCGGTGAACGCCGTCGACACCTACGTGCAGTACCGCAACACCGAGATCTTCGGCACCAGCGTTGTCGAGCCTATCATCCGCGAGACCGTGAAGGCGATCACCGCCAGCTACACCGCTGAGGAGCTCGTCACCAAGCGCCAGGAGATCAGCGACCGCGTGTACGCAGACCTCAACGAGAAGCTCACCGGCAAGGGGGTGATCCTCGTGCAGTCGAACCTCACCAACTTCGAGTACAGCGGCTCGTTCGCAGCCTCGATCGAGAAGAAGGTGACGGCTGAGCAGGACGCGCTCACTGCGAAGAACAAGCTCGAGCAGGTGAAGTATGAGTCCGAGCAGACCATCGTCGCGGCCCAGGGAGTCGCCGAGGCGCAGCGCATCAAGGCCGCAGCCCTGCAGTCCCAGGGAGGCCGCGCACTCGTGGACCTCACGCTCGCGGAGAAGTGGGACGGCCACCTTCCGACGACTATGGTCCCGGGATCAAGCGTGCCGTTCATCAACGTCCAGAAGTAGTATGATCGGCTCCCGCAACATCCGCCGCAGGGTTCTCGCGGCCGTAGAGCAGAAGATCACGGACGGGCAGAAGGAGTACGACGAGGTGTCCTCGCAGGAGGACCTCCGCCTCGCCGAGGGGATCAGCGCTCTCACCATGGCCCACACCAGGGCCAAGCTGGACGCGGAGACCCGCATTGTCAGCAGCATCATCTCATAATAAATACATATATGGACTTCATCGAACTGTGCGGCATCCTGTTCTTCGCCCTCGTGGCGATCACGTACCCGCCCAAGAGGGTCACGGGTAGCGTCTGGCGCAAGCCGGTGGTCATCGTGCTCACGAGCATCGCGGTCGCGGCGCTCATCATGACCTTCTAGGTCCCCGTGCCGGGCAACTGATAATAAATAAATCCATGGCAAAAAACTACAACCAGTCCTGCGACAACTGCGGCACCATCCTGTACGGACAGGACCGCGGGGCCTTCGTGAAGAAGACGAACATCTTCATCAACGGCCAGGTCGGCAAGAACGTGGTGGACCCGGAGACGGAGTGGCACGACGTCGTCTACATGACGAAGGCGAAAGACCAGCAGTCCTGCTACTGCGACACCGAGTGCCTCCGCGAGTGGATGGAGACGCAGGAGGAGCTGTGGAACAACCGCAAGAAGGCGAAGCTGCGCGAGGAGGCGGAGTACGGCATCACCGGGCAGGAGAGGCCCCACACTGGGTTCAACGCCCGCCCGGCGTGGTCGTCAGGGCCCGAGCCGGAGCGCAGGCCCTACAAGAAGTTCGGCACGCCCCCTGCGAATGCCCCGTCCCACCAGCCGCCGGCGCCGGCGCCTAAGCATGTCGGGTACGGCGGCCACATAACCGAGCCCAGGCCATGACCGAGACTGAGCAGCTGAAGAAGAACGCGGACGACGCGCTCGTGAAGCAGCGGTACAGGGAGGTCTCGGCCTACCTCGACGTGCTGCTCAAGAGGATGGAGCACTGCGTGAAGTGGAGCATGATCTCGTCGCTCGCCTACATGGGCGCGTGGGTGGCGTGGGTGATCCTCGACCTCGCCTTCCCGTGGGGGAAGGGCTGGTGGTTCATCATCTGGGTCGCCGGTCTCATCTGGCAGCAGATATGGGACGTAAGGCTCGCCTCCGTGCGGGGCAAGCTGGACGGAGCGTTCAAGGTCCTCGAGCTGCTCGGCCTCGTGCCGCCGGCGAGCGAGGGAGATTCCAGGAAAAAGAAGAAGAGGTTCTGGGAGGAGGCTCGCCAGATCGTGAAGGAGTGGGCGTCTAAAAAGAAGGCGGCGCAGGACAAGGCCTACGCCCCGGCATAACAACTGATACATGAATGCATACATAAAGATCCAGAACGACGGGGAGGTTGACGTCAACGCGTTCAAGCTGATGGGCGCGACCACCAAGGTGGAGGGCCAGATCGGCTACTTCGGCTCCGGCATCAAGTACGCCGTTGCGTCGGCGCTCCGCAAGGGCGTGCCGCTCAGGGTGTTCTCGGGCGAGAAGGAGGTGAAGATCACCACCCGCAAGACCACCATGCGCGAGCAGGAGTTCGACGTGGTGTGCATCAACGGGGCGCCGACCAGCATCACGACCAACATGGGCCGCGACTGGCAGGACTGGTTCATCCTCCGCGAGTTCTACTGCAACGCGATCGACGAGGGCGGGGGCGAGCTCGGTGTGTCGGACACGCCGAAGGGCGAGGCCGGCAAGACCTCGATCTTCATCGGCATGACGGACAGCATGAAGGCGATCTCAGGCGACATGAACAGCTACTTCTCCTTCCGCCGCGAGCCCTCGCACGTCCTACCGGGCGGCAAGGTGTTCGGGGCGATCGCGAAGAAGCTCGTCGTCTACCGCCTCGGCATCCGCGTGTTCAACGAGGGCGACAACAACATCTACGACTACGACTTCGACAAGCTCTCCATATCGGAGGACCGCACGTCGTCGGACTGGGACGTGAAGCAGGCCATGATCGACCTGTGGCGCAAGAGTGCGACGCCCGAGATGCTCGCGCAGCTCGTGTCCCGCGGCACCGACACGGTCGAGTTCAAGCTCGCCTGGGACATGGGCTCCGGCCGGTTCACGGACGAGTGGCTGCACTTCCTGCGCGGGAAGGTCATCATCCCCTGGGAAAGGTCCGGCTTCTTCGCCGAGGACATGGGCGAAAGCCACCACGTCGTCCTCCCGATGCGCCTGTGCGTCGAGCTGCACCAGCAGTTCGGCGAGAAGCTCAACATCCGCGGGATGAAGAGCGGCGACAAGAACATCACGGTCGTCGACGCGACCGATCGCGAGAAGCAGTACATCCGGGAGGCGGTCGACTTCCTCAAGAAGTCCCCGCTGTTCGAGGACATCGTCGAGCTGGAGGTCAACGTGGCCGTCTTCGAGAGGGCGCGCGTGCTCGGCGAGGCGAAGGACGGGAAGGTCTACCTCGCCCGCGGGCTGTTCGAGCACGGCAAGCGCATGGTCGTGGAGACGCTCCTCGAGGAGTACGTCCACGCCAAGAAGCAGGTGAGCGACAACACGCGCGAGATGCAGAACGTCCTCCTGCGGTACGTGATCGCCTCCATGGAGGAGGGCCAGGGCGTTTACCTCTAACCGACACACCACCATGAAAATAGGAGACCGCGTGCGCAAGATCAAGGGCTCGTCGTGGCAGGGCGTCATAGTCGGCTCGTACAGCACGAAGCTCACGCCCGTCGGGTGGTGCGTCGAGAGCGAACGCGAGCCAGGCAGCGTGCAACTGTACCCTGAGGCCGCGCTCGAGCCAGTACCAGATGGACAGGATCACGAAGGAACAGCGCAGTAGGCTGATGAGCAAGATCCGGTCCGTCTCCGAGATGGAGAGGATCGCGAGGCCGCTCGCCACGAAGAGGGCCGGGGTATCTCTGAGGCACCAGCCGAAGGGCGTGCCCGGCAGGCCAGACTACGCCAACAAGACGAGGAGAGTGGCGGTGTTCATACACGGGTGCTTCTGGCACCAGCCGTGCCCGAAGAAGTGCTCCAAGCTGCCAGCGACGCGGAAGGGCTTCTGGTCGAAGAAGTTCGCCCGCAACCGGGAAAACCACCTGCGTGCGGTTCGCGCATTACGCGCCGAAGGGTACACTATAATCACGATATGGGAACACGAGGTATCAAAATATGCAAGGGATGCAGGCGCTCGTTCGAGCCGCAGCTCACCGACGACGAGATCTTCGACCTCTGGTTCACCCAGGAGGAGATCGAGGCCGACGAGGAGCACGAGGCGCAGACCGGGCACTCGCACCTAGAGGCGCCGACGCAGGAGCTCTGCGGCAAGTGCGCCATGGACCCAGACCTGTACCCCGTGTACGGTCCCTTCGGCGGGCCGCCGCAGTACCGCAGGAAGAGCAAGATGAAGAGGCTGCCCGTGCAGGACTCGAACGTCATACAGCTCCCGCGGCATCCCGGGCACCTGCTCCAGGACATGCTGGACTCCGCGCCGCAGCTCGACGTGCACAAGGTCAAGGCATCGGACGGCACCGAGATGGAGATCCACGGGCCGCTGCCGCCGCAGGAGATCATCGACGCGATGGCTCAGGCCGTCAAGGCCGGGCAGGTCGAGGGCACCATCACGCCGCGCGCGAAGGCGACGGCTCGCATCACCATTACCCGAACCAAGAAGAAGGCCTCCATCTGGGAGCGGATCTTCGGCAACAAGAAAAAAGATGACGGAAAGACTGGCTAAGTTCGTGCTGTGCGTCGCGCTCATACCGTTCCTGCTCGCCATCGGCGCGCTGCTCATGGTGATGGTGTTCGCGCTGCCATTCGTCGCGCTGATCAGGCCCGACGTGATCAAGGTAAACCACAAGTCATGAGGGTCGCCTTCGACATAGACGACACGATCCTGGTGCCGTCGGTCGTCAACGGGGACGAGCCCCCGTTCTCCGGCGACAACGTGCCGCACTACGAGGTGATCCAGGTGCTGCGCTGGTTCCAGGACCAGGGCCACGAGATCGTCCTGTGGAGCGGATCCGGCGTGGACTGGGCGAAGCGCTGGGGCGAGAAGTTCGGCCTGGAGCCGTTCACCGTGGCGGCCAAGGGCTCCATCCCGGTCGACATCGCCTTCGACGACTGCGACGTCAAGCTCGGCACCGTCAACGTGAAGGTGAAGAGGATCAGGAACGGCATCGACCGCACCGCGTGGAACAGAGACAAGAGATGAACTGCGCCTACTGCGACACGGTGCTGAAGGCCCACGGCGCGCACGAGAAGGTGGGCGACATGCTCACGCAGGACCACGTGATCCCGCTCAGCCGCGGCGGGCCGAACCACCGGTGGAACAAGGTGCCCTGCTGCAAGAAGTGCAACGCGCTCCGCCAGAACTTCTGCTCCGTCCGGGAGTACGAGCACTTCCGCTCCGCGCACGGGTACAGGCGCAAGACGACCGAGGGCCCGAAGAAAAGGCACGAGAGGACGGTCTCGATCCTCGAGAAGGTGGAGCTGCTGATGCCGGACGCGATGGCCAGGTGGAAGAGGGAGCTGCCGCCGCTGTGCGAGCACGCGAAAAAAACCCCGACGCCATAGGACGCCGGGGAGACACTGGATCATCTCCTCTCAATCTTCGAGCCTGAGCTCGGGCTGCTCCCTCCCGTCGCGGGGAAGGGGCATGGGCAAAGTCCGCTGCTGCGGCTGCACGGGAACGGGAGCGGTGCGCGAAGGTGTGCGAAGACCGCGTG
>CAYIHQ010000135.1:6017-6303 GCA_964362905.1 uncultured Ignavibacteriaceae bacterium | reverse complement strand
ATTCAACCTCTGTTGATACGGTCGATCGACGTGGTGAAGAACCGCGAATTTTCCCGCCGCACGCGGGTCGACCCTTACGATGCGGACCCGAATACGTGGGTCGAAGGAGCAGGCACGGACGTCGTAACGTTCGTCGCCGGCGGCATCGCTCCTGGTAATGAGTACCGTCAACTGGATGTCCGTAATCTCGATCTCTATCCTGCGGGCGACACGCTCCGGTCGCGTTCCGGCCCCGATGTGAGCCGGTTCTTCTTCCCGGGACGTCCGGACCACGACGGCCTTCCTG
>CAYIHQ010000135.1:0-6007 GCA_964362905.1 uncultured Ignavibacteriaceae bacterium | reverse complement strand
TTCCAGTTCTTGTGGGATGGTGCCGGTGAAGGAAATGAAGCTCCTCCGATCCACATCGTCGGAGAATTCAATGGCTGGGCGGTACGATCAGAATGGCGACTCGTGTTCGAGCCGAATCTCCAGCGATACGCGCTTGTCCGTCCCCTTCGCCGCGGCCGCTATGACTATCAATACGTCTTCGGCGACGGCGACTGGGTGCGCGTCGAAGGAAATGACTGGCAGACGCGCAACGTGTATACGGCATTGGTGGTGTACCACGACCTGCGATACGGTGGGTTCGACCGCATCATCGGCGTTGAGCAACTCGAAAGCACTGGCAGCGTCCCTTCAGGAGCCCAGAGTGACTAGCCAAGGACAGATTCCGCGGATCGGAGTGATCGGAACCGGACATCTTGGTTCACTTCACGCCAAAATGCTGGCCCAGATCCCATCGGCCGTCTTCGTCGGCGTGCACGACACGGATCCTGCCCGCGCCGAACAGGTCGCTTCCATGCATGGCGTGCGCTCTTTTGAGCGCCGCGAAGACCTCCTGGCGGCCGTGGATGCGGTCACCGTGGCGACCGTCACCTCAACGCACCACAACGTGGTATTGGCCGCGTTGCAGGCGGGCAAGCATGTTCTCGTCGAGAAGCCCATCACCTCCACGACGGAGGAGGCGCAGCAACTCGTGGACCTCGCCGCCTCCCGTGGGCTCACACTGCAGGTGGGACACATCGAGCGCTTCAATCCGGCGATCCTGGCCTTGGAGCCGCTCAAGGTGCGTCCGTTGTTCATCGAGTCGCATCGGCTGGCGCAGTTCAATCCGCGCGGAGCGGACGTGGCGGTGGTCCTCGACCTCATGATCCACGATATCGATCTCATCCTCAGCCTCGTCGGTTCACCGGTCGACCGCATTGACGCGAACGGAGTCGCCGTGGTGTCGGACACGCCGGACATCGCCAACGCGCGCATTCAATTCCGCAACGGCTGCGTGGCCAATGTGACGGCCAGCCGCATCTCGCAGAACAAGATGCGGAAGATGCGGCTCTTTCAGCACGACGCGTACATTTCGATCGACTTCGCACAGCCTGTCGCCGAGGGCTTCCGCATCGTTGACGAGGGCGATGCCCAGGTGCAGCCGACGATGCTCCTCGGCAAGATCGACCAAGGGTCGCGCAAGCGGTTGATCGTGTATGAGCGACTGGAAATTCCCCCGTTGAATGCACTTCTGGAGGAGATGCGGTCGTTCGTCAACTGCGTTGCTACCGGAGCGACACCCGTGGTCTCCGGCCGGGATGGGCTCCAGGCGCTCGACGTGGCGGCGGAGATCCTTCGGTCCATCGAATCCCACACTGTGCGATCGTCCGATCGTGGCTGAAGATCTCCTCCATATAGAAGAGCCCCTCCTGCGGTCGATCGGGGAGGTCGCGGACCGCGACGGTTTGTGTGTGTACGCCGTGGGTGGCTATGTGCGCGACCGTCTGCTCGGGCGGGAGGTGAAGGACATTGACATCATGGTCGTGGGAGACGGGGTCGCATTCGCCCGCTCGGTCGCCCGAGCGTTGGCTGTCGCTGCGCCGGTCGTCTTCGAGAATTTCGGCACGGCCATGATCGCTGTCGAGGGGCGCAACCTGGAATTCGTTGGCGCGCGCAAGGAAAGCTATCGCAAAGATTCGCGCAAGCCCGACGTGGAACCCGGGACCGTGCAGGACGACCTGGCGCGGCGGGATTTCACCGTCAATGCGCTGGCCGTGGGCCTGCATGCCACCGAGCGCGACCGGCTCGTCGATCTTTTCGACGGACGGGGCGACCTGGAGCGTCGGTTGCTCCGGACGCCGTTGGACCCTTCTGCGACATTCGACGACGATCCACTGCGCATCATGAGAACGATGCGATTCGCGGCCCAGTTGGAATTCTCTGTGGATCCGGGAGTGCTCACGGCGGCCGGAGCAATGCGGGACCGTCTGGCCATCGTGTCGCAGGATCGAATCGCCGATGAGTTGCTCAAGCTCATGCGTGTACGGCGTCCCTCCGTTGGACTTCAATTGATGTTCGACACCGGCGTGCTCCACGTGGTGTTCCCGGAAGTGGCGAAATTGGCGGGTGTGGACCAACGCCGGGAATACCACCACAAGGACGTCTTCCGTCACACGCTGAAAGTGGTCGACAACATCTGCGAGGACACGGACAACGTGTGGCTTCGGATGGCCGCGTTGTTGCACGACATCGCCAAGCCGCGGACAAAGGACTTCAAAGAAGGCATCGGTTGGACGTTTCACGGCCACGAAGAGGTCGGCGCGCGGATGATCAAGCCGATCTTCCGACGCATGCGGCTTCCGTTGACCGAGGTGCCGTACGTGGAGAAACTGGTGCGTCTGCACCTGCGGCCCATGGCGTTGGTCGACAGCGAAGTGACGGATTCTGCGGTTCGACGACTGATGTTCGATGCGGGTGCGGAGGTCGACGACCTCATGACCTTGTGCCACGCGGACATCACGTCGAAGAACCCACGCCTGGTAGAACGCGTCCGGCGCAACTACGATCTCGTCCTGGAGAAGATGAAGGAGGTGGAGGAGAAGGACCAGATCCGCGCATGGCAACCGCCGTTGCGAGGCGACGAGATCATGCAGTTGTGCGGTCTTTCCGCGGGTCCCCTGATCGGTGTGCTCAAGGATGCCGTGATCGATGCCATCCTCGACGGCAAGATTCCCAACGACCACAATTCAGCCGTTGCGCACCTCCTGAGCATCAAAGACGCGTTCATGGATCAGGCCCGGCGGTCGGGGTCGGTCGTTAAGGTCCACCGGTCGGACCTCTTTAAGGGTAAAAGGCTTCCGGGCGCGCGGGACGAGAGTTCATAAACATGAGATTTTCAGCAAATTCATGAAACTTTGCACCAGGGAAAGCGTTATATCAAAGGACTTTCTCGTGAAAACAATGTTCTCAGTGTCTTTTTTGGAGATTCGTATGAAACTGAGCGTCCGTTTCGGTCTTCTGCTCCTGCTTGCCGCCTCCATCCTCCCCGCTCAAACCAGTCAGCCGCAGACCGTGTCGCTCAGTCGGGCCATCGATCTGGCATTGGAGCGTAACTTTGCCATCAAGCAGGCAGCCAATAACGTCGAGCGCGATCAGGCCGGCGTTCTGTCGGCGTACGGCAACTTCACGCCGACCGTTTCGCTCAATTCAAGTTGGGGCGGAGGTCAGCAGTTCGTCAACGGCGTAGGTCTTGGTGAGGCGGATGACCGGAACATCTCCACAAGCCTTGGGGCCAACCTTACGGTCTTTGACGGATTTACGAACACCTCGTCGTTTACGTCGGCCAAGGCTACGGCCTCCTCGTCCGAGTTCACTTTGGCTCGCACGCTCCAGTCGGTGACGGCTCAGACGCAGCGACTCTATTATGAGGTACTCCGAACCCGACGACTTCTCGAGGTCGTGCAGCTGAACCTGCAATACAGCTCGCAACAGCTGGATCGAGTGAAAGAGACGGCACGCTTGGGCTCGGCGTCGCTTGTCAACGTCTACCAGCAGCAGGCGCAGGTGGGTCAGGACGAGCTTCGCGTGGTGCAGGCCGAGAACGACTATGCTTTGGCCAAGGCCAATCTCGATTCCTACCTCGCCTTCGACGTCACAACGGAAACGGAGTTTGCGGATCCGTCAATTCCGGTGGAGATCGACCCGGGCGATTTTCAAAAGCAGAAGCAGGTGACGGCCGACCTTCGCGGATTGGTAAGCCAGGCGATGGACCGCCGGCTCGACTATCTGAGTTCTGTGCAGTCCCTCGAAGCCACGGACGCATCGGTGACGATCGCCCGCAGCGGGTATCTTCCCCGGCTTTCCGCCAGCGCATCGTATTCCTTGAACGGCCGCACACAGCGGGATAGGGCGACCGCTGTTATCACGGCCTCGGAGTTCAAGGACTTTGGCGTGAGCCGTTCGTTCAGTTGGGGATTGAGCCTGTCGCTTCCCATTTATTCCGGATTCCGCACCAGCGAATCCGTGCAACGCGCGCTTGTTGCCCGGAAGAACGCCGAGGAGGGGGTGCGGGAGACCGAACGGAAGATCCAGGTCGAGGTCAAGACAGCGTTGTTGCTGCTGGAAGCGACAGAAAAGACCTATGAGGCCGCGGTCAAGAGCCTGCAGTACCAAGATCAGAATCTGAAAGTGAACCAGGAAAAGTACAACGTTGGTTCGGGCACGCTACTGGACCTCCTGTTCGCTCAGAACAACTATACGAACGCGTCCGCCACCAGGATCAACGCGGTGTACCAGTACCTTAACGCGAAGAGCCAGTTCGAGCTCGCCGTCGGTACGATGCAGCGCTAACCGACGAATCACATTCTACGAGGCAGTCATGGCAAACGGCAACGGCAAGAGCCGCAAGAAAAAAATCATCATCTTCTCCATCCTTGGACTCGTCGTCATCGCTCTCGTGGTGCTGGTGGTCCTCGGTAGCAACAAAGAAACCATCACTACCGTCCAGTCCGAGAAGATCGAACGACGCACCATCACGCAGGTCGTCTCCGCCACGGGCAAGATCCAGCCCGAAACTCAGGTCAAGATCAACGCCGAAGTCAGCGGCGAGATCATCGAGCTGCCGATCCGTGAGGGTCTGCGTGTACGGCGCGGACAGCTCCTGGTGAAGATCAAGCCCGACGCCTATCAGGCGCAATACGAGCGCTCCCTTGCGTCGCTCGCGATCAATGAAGCGAACCTGCGGAAGTCCGAAGCCGAGCACAAGCGTGTGACGGAACTCTTCGCGAAACAACTCGTCTCCGAAGCAGAAATGGATATCGCGAAAGCCTCCTACCAAAGCGCCAAGGCGGGATTTGACCAGTCGCAGGCATCCGTCAAGGAGGCACGTGAGACCCTCTCCAAAACGACCATCTACGCTCCCATGGACGGCGTCGTGTCGCAGCTGCTGTCGGAGCTCGGCGAACGCGTGAGCGGCAGTACGTTCACGCGTGGCACCGAGATCATGACGGTCGCAGACCTGGCGCGCATGGAAGCACGGGTGGACGTGGGAGAGAATGACATCGTTCTCGTTTCCGTCGGCGACACCGCCCGGATCGAGATCGATGCCTTCACGGAACAGAAATTCGTCGGCCTCGTCAGCCAGATCGCCAATACGGCCAAGTCGACGGGCATCGGGTCGCAGGACCAGGTGACCAACTTCGAGGTCCGGATCCTCGTGGAAACGCCGCCGGGTGTGCAGCTCCGGCCGGGCATGTCCATGACCGCGGACATTGAGACCGAAACCAAGGGCGGGGTCCTGAGCGTCCCCATCCAGTCTGTGACGGTGCGCATGCCGAAGGAAGAGAAAGAGACGGAGAAGGAAGAGGTCAAAGAAGGGGAGGCGCAGTTTGTATCCTCGACCTCCAACAAGAAGAAAGAGGAGGAGAAGCTGGACGAAGTGGTGTTCATCGTGAAGGACGGCAAAGCGGAGACCATCAAGGTGAAGAGGGGATTGAGCGACGATTCCCATGTGGAAGTGAAGGGCGAAGGCCTCGATAGTGCGGAGGTGGTGTCCGGTCCGTTCAAGGCCATCAATCGGGATCTGGAGAACGGCTCCAAGGTCAAAGTGGACAACAAACGCGCGCGCAAGACGGGTGCCAGTTCTCCCGCGGCGAGCCTGTAACCCAGACGAAGACACGACCATGTCGACCCTGATCTTGTTTCAGAACATCACGAAGCTCTACCAAATGGGGGAGGAGCAGGTCCACGCCCTCCGGGGTGTCTCCCTCGAGATCAAACGCAACGAGTATGTGGCTGTCATGGGTCCGTCGGGCTCGGGGAAGTCGACGCTCATGAACATCATCGGCTGCCTCGACACGCCGACGTCCGGCCTCTACGAGCTGAACGGAACGAATGTGAGCGAGATGAACGATAACGAACTCGCGAAGATCCGGAACAAAGAGATCGGGTTCGTCTTCCAGACGTTCAATCTCCTGGCGCGCTCCGATGTGCTCCACAATGTGGAGTTGCCCCTCATTTACGGCGGATACTCCAGCACGGACCGGAAGCGGAT
>CAYIHQ010000134.1:0-6410 GCA_964362905.1 uncultured Ignavibacteriaceae bacterium | reverse complement strand
ACATCGTCGAGTGCGATCACGGAAGGAACGAAGCTGGCAACTTACGATCTTGCCAACGGCGTCACGAAGATCGTCGATGAGACGTGGAGTGCGACCGCCGGCACGATCATTCCTTTCATCGTCCAGCGGGGAAACGATACCGGTGTCCGTCGGTCGATCCGCATCACCCGAAGCTACATGACGGACCCGACTTCCGGAGATCCTCTGGTGAATGGCAAGGAATACCACTTTGCCGTGACGGCTTACAGCTGGAACTCGCGCTCGGGCGACCTGCCTGTGTCGCTGGAATGCGAGCCGGTGATCGTCAGCGTCAGACCGCGCATCCCGTTCGGCGAAGCGCCTCTGGCCGGCGTCGGAGATACGTTGGAAGCGCGTCAAGTGGCCGGAACCGCTGACACGAAGGTCGTTCCATTGGTTGTCGATCCTCTGGCTGGCCGAGGTGACACATTCAGGGTCTCGTTCCAACTCGTCGGGACGACGTCTTCGTGGAACCTCTCGAATGTTTCGGGCGGCACGGTCGTCGCATCCGGACAAACGAACCTGAGTGGTGATGAGTCCTACCCGATCGTCGACGGAGTCCTCATCAAAGTAGTAGGACCAGTGGGATACGGCCTGAAGCCCGGAGCGTGGGGATTGGGAGATGGAACATCCTTCAACCAGGGTGCCCGATCCATGAGCTGGGCGAACGGCGATGGGCTCCACCTCGAAGAATTCAACGGCGCCGCCGGTTGGACGGCCCCGGTGTACTTGTATGGATCGAGCCCTGCCCGGCCGGTCCCGATCACCGAATTGAAGAAGATCGTCATTCAATTTGTACGGCACGGAACAGCATCGGGAGCCGATTTTTCCCAGGCGACCGACGACACAGCCTCCTATGCATACCGATTCCTGCGTGATGCGGCGCTCCCGCCGGCACAGCCCTCGTTTGGCGCGTGGATCGTCAATCCCGCAACTGGATGGCGCATCCAGGATTACCGGATCAGCATGCCGTTGGCTGTCTACGACATCGACGCGAATCCGCCTCAACGGCTGGCCGTCGCATACTCTGAGAACAACGCTACGAATGGGTTGGTGGACGGATACTATTGGCCGGGCAACCAAGCCGCCATGCCGGGCGGCTCAAACAATACGGATGCGAATGGGCCACGAGAGTGGTTGTTCGTTCTGAATAGCGCATATGACGGGCCGAATCCGAACACTGGCTGGCAAGACATTCTGGATGATCCGTCGATCCCCGTGATGTACACGTTCACGTGGAATCGGCGCAATGCGAATGCGTGGAATCCCCCGCTCGAAGTGCAGTTCACCCCCGTGCGTACGCCGATAAACGATGTGTTTGAGTTTGTCATCCCGGCGCCTCGTCGCACACAGGTCGAGGTCGACGCCGGCTACCAACGCATCGGCGTCTATCCGAACCCGTACCTGGCCTCCCGGGAACAAGTCTCCTCGGCGTTGGAACAATCCGTCACGTTCACCAATCTTCCCCAGCGGGCGATCTTCCGGATCTTCAATCTGGCCGGCCACCTCGTGCGCACGCTGCACAAGGATCATCCTTCGCAGTTCTTCAACTGGGACCTGAAGAACGAGAATGGTTGGCTCGTCGCCAGCGGGATGTACATCTGCCTCGTGGAACTTCCGGATCTTGGACGATCAAAGGTTCTCAAGTTGGGCGTCGTCATGGGGGATAGGATACCGAGACCGGGAGAGTGAGAGAAGCAGATATGCATGTAAAAGGCACGGAGTGATGGAGGGATGGAGTAGCTGGATGGAGAATTGGAGGGATAGTATGGAGGAATGGAGGAGGGGCAACTTGGACTGTCTCGCGAAGGAGAGATCGGAGTTTCTCTTCATTTCCACCTCAACGAAAACAGCGAGATTCCGAATCGGGCCACACCTTGGAAGTCATGGCGCGAAGCGGCCCGTTCGGAATGACATCAAGGGCGCACCTTACTGTCATTCCGAACCGACGCTTTTCTTCTGACTTCCTCTGAACGTCGGATTCGGAATCTCGGTTTGATCACTTGAGCCCCCCTGTCGCTTGCGCCCTGATTCTTGTATCTTGTCCGTTGCATGACGCTCCCGGACCTTGGTTGGACACCCTACTTTGAGGCCTTCTTCGCCCCCTACGGCAAAGAAGGCTACATCCCCGCCCGGGTGGCAATCCAATACCGCGACAAGTACGTCCTCTACGGCGAAGGGGGAGAACTCCAGGGTCAGGTCACCGGCCGGTTCGAGTTCCAAGCCAAAGGCCTCGACGATTTTCCTGCCGTCGGCGACTGGGTTGCCATCCAGCCTCCAGTCGGAGGCGGCACGGCCGTCATCCACGCGGTCATCGAACGCCGCACAAAGTTTGCCCGCAAGATCGCCGGAGTCAAGACCGTTCCGCAAGTGGTCGCCGCCAATGCCGATGTGGTGTTTCTCGTCTCCGGCCTCGACGACGAGATCAACATCCGCCGCATCGAACGCTATCTGACCGTCGCGTATGAAAGCGGCGCCAAACCCGTTATCGTTCTCAATAAGACAGACCTCTGTCCGGACCTCGGACCGATCGTGGCGGAAGTGACGGCCATTGCGCCGGGGGTCGATATCCTGCCGATGAGCGCCCGGACCAAGGTTGGCGTGGAAGAAGTCGCGGCACATTTGAGCCGCGGCGTCACGGGGGCGTTGCTCGGTTCCTCTGGCGTCGGCAAGACGACCATCGCCAACGACCTGGTCGGTGAAGAACGCTACCGGACACAGGAGGTCCGCGAGACGGACAGTCGCGGCCGTCACACAACGAGCCATCGGGAGCTCGTGATCCTGCCCAACGGCGGCCTGCTCATCGACACCCCCGGCATGCGCGAGATCCAGCTCTGGGGTGACGCGCAAAGTCTCCAAGCCTCCTTTGAGGATATTGCGATGTTGGCGCTCGACTGCAAGTTCCGCGACTGCCGCCACGACGCAGAACCAGGCTGCAACGTCAAAGCCGCGATCGAAGACGGTCGTCTCGCGCCCGACCGATACGACGCGTACAAGAAGCTCGAGAAAGAGATCGCGTACCTGGCGCGACGCAAGGACCAGAACCTCCAGCGCCAGGAGACGGCAAAGTGGAAGAAGATCACGAGCGAGATCAAGAAGACGTATAAGAACAGGGAGAAGCCCTAGGGTGAAACGTCCCAAACGCCAATTAGTCCAGACTCCAAACAAACAGCCAGAATCCAAACGGCCGAACCGCCGGCAACATTTTGTGTGCAGGCCACCCTCAGAAGTCTGGATGTTTGGAGTTCTGGCGTCTGTTTGGAGTTTGGCCAGTCTGGCGTCTGGAGTTTATTAACTCATGTCCTCTTCCGCCCTCATCCTTGGTTCGTCGGGCCTCGTCGGCTCTCACGTGCTGACGATGTTGCTTGACAGTCCGCACTACGCGCAAGTACATTCGCTTGTGCGGCGTTCCTCCGGCGCGACGCATCCGAAGCTTCACGAGGTCGTTGTCGACTTCGACCGGATCTCGGAAGCCGGGGACGCGGTACGCGGCAACGATGTGTTCTGCTGTCTCGGCACCACCATCCGCGTGGCGGGGTCGCACGAAGCGTTTAAAAAGGTGGACCTGACGTACGTCGTCGAGACCGCCGGAGCAGCACTCCGTGCCGGAGCGACGCGATTCTTCGTTGTATCATCACTGGGAGCAAATCCCACCTCGTCGGTCTTCTACAACCCAACAAAGGGAGAGAAGGAGGCGACGGTATCCCGGATGCCATTCCTGTCGGTCGGTATTCTGCGTCCGTCGCTGCTGCTGGGGGAGCGGAGGGAATTCCGGCTGGGCGAACGCATCGGAGCCGTCGGCATGCGTTTGACGTCGTTCGCCATGGTTGGTCCGGCGCGGAAGTATCGTCCGATCCAGGCCAGCGCTGTCGCGGCGGGCATGCTCTTCCTGGCGCGCACGAATTTCCAGGGCGTGCGGATCGTGGAGTCAGATGAGATCCAGAGAATGGCTGAGATGGTGAAAAATGAAAGGTGAAAGGTGAAAGGTAAGAGGTGAGAGGTGAAAGGTAAGAGGTGAAAGGTAAGAGGTGAAAGGTAAGAGGTGAAAGATTGAATGAAGTCCAGTCGTTGAGTATGACCGAGACATTCGCCTGAAGAAGTTCTTAGGATAATTCGCAATCCCCAATCCGTCCCGCCCCACAATGGCGGGATGCTCACAACGCACATTTCGCAATTGACAATCCGCAATCGAAATCACCACACAGGTCTCCCATGAAACGCTTCTTCCTCTTCCTCCTGGTTTCCTGGTTGGCTCTTGCCGACGAAGGAATGTATCCCATCAGCGAGATCCACAAGCTGAACCTCAAGAAGCTGGGCTTCCTGATCGACCAGAAAGCTCTCTACAATCCGAACGGCGTCAGTCTCATCGATGCCATCGTGAACGTCGGCGGCTGCAGCGGGTCGTTCATCTCCAAGGATGGACTGGTGATCACAAATCATCACTGCGTCTTCGGGGCCGTGCAGGCGATCAGCACCAGGGAGAACGACTACATCACCAACGGACTCCTGGCGGTGACGCGGGACAAAGAGATCCCGGCGCGCGGACTCGTCATCCGCATCACGGAATCCTACAAGGACGTCTCGAAAGAGGTCCTGAGCGTAGTCACGCCTGACATGCCGCTGGCGGAACGGACGCGCGCGATCAACAAGAAGATGCAGGAGATCGGAGAGGCCGTGGAGAAGGCAGATGCCGGCAAGCAGGCCCAGGTGAGCGAAATGTTCGCCGGACGCAATTACGTGCTCTTTGTGTACCAGCGCATCCGCGACGTGCGGTTGGTCTATGTGCCACCGCGTTCGGTAGGCGAATTCGCCGGCGAGAACGACAACTGGGTATGGCCGCGACACACAGGAGACTTTTCCTTCGTGCGCGCGTATGTGGGGAAGGACGGCGCACCGGCCGAGTATGCCGCCGATAACGTGCCGTATCAGCCGAAGCGCTTCCTGAAGGTGAACCCGAACGGCGTCGATGACGGCGATTTCGTGTTCATACTCGGCTATCCCGGCCGGACGTTCCGCCACCAGCCGGCAGCATTCGTGGCGTACGATGAAGAGTACCGCCTGAAGTTCATCGCCGACCTGTTCGCGTGGCAGATCGCGACCATGGAAGCAGCTGGAAAGGGCGACCGCGCCGTGGCGATCAAGCACGACGCCCGTATCAAGGGCCTCGCGAACACCATGAAGAACTATCAGGGCAAGCTTACGGGGTTGCAGCGCCTTCGCCTTGTCGATGCGAAACGGAGCGAGGACGCAATGCTGCAAAAGTTCATCGATGTCGACCCGCAACGGAAGGCGACCTACGGCACGGTCCTTCCGGAGCTGAACGCCGTCTATGCAGAGATGTCGGCGGCTGCCCCGCGCGAACTCGTGCTCGACGCGCTGGCGAATCTTGCAGGTGCACCGCTGGCCACAGCTCTTCAGGTTGTTACTGCTGCGACAGAACGCGCCAAGCCGGACAGTCAACGAACGGCAGCGTACGCCGACAAAAATCTTAAGAACACCATTCAGGCACGTCAACGGGCGATGCGGGATTTCTACGAACCGACCGACCGTGCGTTCTTCAAAAACATCCTGGAACGCGCGCTGGCCTTGGAGGGTGCGCATCGCATCGCACCCATCGCCGATCTGATCGGGAGCGACCTGGAAGCCTTTGTGGCGGCCGCGTACGCGAGCAACCGGCTGACCAATCCAGATTCTCTTGAGTCCGCGTATCAAATGACGGAACAACAGATCGCCGCATCGACAGACAGCTTCATCCGCCTGGCCAGAGCAGTTCGGCCGGCGCTGGAAGAGTTGCGCGAGACGAGAGCGCGACGCACGGGCGCCATCAGCAAGCTGTCTGCGCTGTATGTGGACGTGAAGGAGCAGTTTGCCGGAAAGGACTTCATCCCCGACGCGAACAGCACGCTCCGCCTGACCTATGGACGCATCAAGGGGTACTCACCCTCTGATGCCACGTACTACAGTCCCATCACCACACTCAAGGGTGTGTTGGAAAAGACGACGGGCGATGAGCCGTACAACACACCTTCCGCATTGATCGAGGCTGCGCAGAAGAACCGCGACTCGAAGTTCATGCACAAGACGTTGAACGACATCCCCGTGGCGATCCTGTACAACACCGACACGACCGGCGGTAACTCCGGCAGCCCGGTGATGAATGCGAAGGGAGAACTGATCGGAGTGAACTTTGACCGTGCGTACCATGCGACGATCAACGACTACGCGTGGAGCGATTCGTACAGCCGCTCGATCGCGGTCGATATCCGGTACGTGCTGTGGGTGACGAAGTACGTCGGGAACGCCGGGTTCATCCTCCAAGAGATCGGCGTGGAGTAGAACAGTGCACGCAGCGACGCAGCGAGCGCAGAGTCCGCAGCGAGAAGACGTGAAAG
>CAYIHQ010000133.1:0-6440 GCA_964362905.1 uncultured Ignavibacteriaceae bacterium | reverse complement strand
CCTTCACCACCCAACTACCTCACGACCATCTTCCCACAACTGTTCTTCACAGGATTTCCCATGCGCCCCACCATCATCGCCGGCAACTGGAAGATGTTCAAAGACGTCCATGAGACGTCGACACTCTTGAACGCACTCACGAAGGCTCTCACCTTTGAGTTGAAGAATGTGAAGGTTGTGGTCTGTCCTCCCTACACCTCACTTGCGCTGGCGCATCAGATGCTCGCGGGGACTCCCATCGCGTTGGGTGGGCAGAACATGTACACAGAAGACGAAGGAGCATTCACCGGGGAGATCTCGCCCAGAATGCTCAGCGCCGTCGGTTGTTCGTACGTGATCATCGGACATTCGGAGCGACGCCAGCTCTTCGGAGAAACGAACGAGGGAGTGAATCGTAAGGTTCGCAAAGCGCTCGCCTCCGGACTCATTCCGATCGCGTGCGTCGGAGAGACCCTGAACGAGCGGGAACACGGCGTGACGCAGCAGGTCGTGACGACTCAAGTCAAGGCATTGTTCAAAGACGTGCCCGAGAGCGATGTCGCGAAGGTGGTGATCGCCTACGAACCGGTCTGGGCGATCGGGACCGGCAAGACCGCCACGCCAGCCCAGGCACAAGAAGTCCATGCGCTCATCCGCATGCTCATCGCAGGAATATACTCGCCCTCGGTTGCTGCACACATCGTGATCCAGTATGGCGGTAGTGTGAAGCCGGAGAACGCCGTCGAGTTGCTGGGTCAGCCCGACATTGATGGCGCGCTCGTCGGAGGAGCATGCCTGAAGGCAGAGACTTTTATTCCGATCATCCGGGCCGGCCTCGCCCCCTAGTTGTAGTGGGATAGCGCCCACGGCTAATTCCCGGATGCGGCAAGTCCCGCAAGTAATTCATTATGAATGACTTGTGGAATTTTCTTTTTCTTCCCCATGGCAGAATTCCTTTGCATTCCCCTCCTTTTTTTGCTATATTGACCTAATTTCGCAGTTTCGCGCCCGCGAGTGGCGGAAATTGCCCCCTTTCGCACATTTTCGGGTCGAAATTGGCGATTCCATCGCGATATCAGCGACTCATCCCCCCCATTTTTTTGGCGATTCTCGCCACAGTTGTTCCCGCCAGCGGTCAGATTCGCGTCCTTGAAAACGGTCAGCCCCTCAGGGCCGGACTGGACCATGGGTTGTATCCCGATACAGCCACTCGCGTAAAGGTCGACCTTTCTGGCACCTGGTCTCTGTCGAATGACGGAGTCGAATGGCAAGATGTGTCGGTGCCCTCATCCATCGATGCGGAAGGGAACTACACTTTTCGCCGCACTTTTTCCCTGACCGAACGGCAGATCGCAGAGAGTGCCTTCAAGTTCGTTGCCGAGGGCGTCAACTATGACGCGGAGATCTACGTCAACGATACTTATCTGGGCCGCCACATCGGTGGCTACACCAGCTTCGAGTTTGAGATCCCGGACAATGCGCTCGCCCCTGGAACGGAAAATGCGGTCCAGGTGGTCGTCCACAATCGTCTCACCGCACGGTCGACCGTCCCGGTCCGGAAGCAATCGGGGGGATGGCGCACGTACGGTGGTATCCTCCGCGGTGTGTTCCTTCTTGGCACGCCACGACTCTGGATCGACCGGGTCACACCGCGGATGGCGTTCAACCAGGAGACGCGTGAAGGCCGGGTTTCTGTCCATACCCTCATCTCGAACCGGGGCTTTGCAGGCCTCAGCCGGGATTCAGTGGAGCTGCGTGATCGTGCGGCGTTCCTCTACGGACTCGAGCTCGTCGACAGGACGACCGACGCCGTCGTGGCGCAATCGGCTCCGCAAGTGCTCACGCTCGAAGCGAACAAGGACCTCGATGTTCAGAGCAGTCTCGTTCTGGCGAATGCCCGGGCGTGGCGTGTCGAACAACCGGACCTGTATGTGCTGCGTGCCACAGTCTACGCCCAGGATGGACGTCAACGCACCGTCGCCGACCAGTCGATGCGCATCGTCGGTTTTCCGGCGCTGACGATCCGCAAGAATCAATTCTTCGAGAACGGCGTACGCCTTCGCCTCCAGGGCGTGACCTGGCACGAAGACGACCCCGAACACGGCGCATCCCTCTCCTACGAGAACATGGACCGGGATATGGCGATGATCAAATCGCTCGGCGCCAACGCCGTTCGGTTCGCGTTTCATCCCCCGCATCCGTATCTCCTGAACCTCTGCGCGCGGTATGGCCTCTACGCACTCATCGATGTTCCGGTCTGGAACGTGCCGGCCGCCGTCGTCGGTGAAGAGCTGTTTCGCGCAATGGTGGAGCCCATGGTGCGGGAAATGATCGAGCGTGACGCGCCGAATCCCGCCGTTCTTGGGTGGGGTCTCGGCGACCGCCTGGACCCATCCGACGAGCGCACAGTCGCCTACGTTCGTGAGACGGCGGCCCTCGTTCGCTCTCTCGACCGCCGTCCTGTCTACGTGGGGATTACTCCCACAGACCACGATGCGATCGCCTCGCTCGTCGATGTGGCGGCGTTCCATCTCTCGTCGCCGGACCTTCGCACCTTCCGCGCTGGGCTGCTGCAGCTGCGGTCGACGTATGCGGACCGTCCTGTGATCGTGCTTTCTTACGGAGTTCCCGTCGACCATCAGAACCGCAACGGATATCGCGACCCCCGCTCGCAGGAGTACCAAGCCCGCTTCTTTCTGCAGCACATCGCCGCGATCAAAGAGGCAGGGGTGGCGGGGAGCTTCGTTGCCGCATTCGCAGATTGGCGCGGCGATCGGCCGGTGCTGGGCATTCCCACAGGCGATCGAACGCTCCATCCGCTTGGACTCGTCAGCGCCGCGCGGGAAAAAAGACTGGCGTTCGACGTTGTGCGCGCCCAGTTCCAGGACGTGAAGTACCCTGCCATTCCGGCTGGCACATACCGCGTCGCATTCCCCGCGGCCCATGTCGTCACAGGCCTGCTCATCATAATCCTGTTTGGCTATCAGTATTCCTACAACCGCCGGTTCGGCGAAGCCGTGAAGCGTTCCCTCCTCCGGTCCTACAATTTCTTCGCCGACCTGCGGGACCGCCGCGATGTTCCCGCGCTTGCGACGGTGGTGCTGGCCGCGTGCCTGGCGGTGACGGTGGCCGTCGTCTTCTCGAGCATCCTGTATCATTATCGCACCGATCCGTCGGCAGATGCTCTGCTGACCGCGTTCGCCGTGAACGATGCCGTCAAGGAACAGATCAACTCCGCCGCATGGGAGCCGACGCGCGGCATTGTCGTCTTGAGTGCGCTGTTCCTGGCCCTGTTTGGGTTCGTCGCCCTGCTCATCAAGGCTGTGGCTTGGATCGCCCGCGTGCGCGTCACATTCGGCCGCTCCTGGATGCTGACGATCTGGGGAATGTTGCCCCTCATCGTCCTGAGTCCGATTGGGATGAGCCTCTTCAAGATCATGGAAACGCCCGTCTTTGTGGTGCCGTCGCTGGTCGTGGTGGCGGCCGTGATCGTCTGGTCCGGACTTCGTGTGTTGAAAGCCATGTCCGTGGTCTTTGACATCACTCCCGCGCGAACGTACGCCATCGCCGTGTTCGTCGGACTCCTGCTCGTCGCTGCCGGAGTGGCATACCTCGAAACGTCTTATGCACTACGGGCATCGCTGGAACACATCTTCAGCAGCGCCGACGTCGAAGGCTGATGTATCTCTCCAAACTCGATATCCTCGGCTTCAAATCCTTCGCGAACAAGGTGGACCTCCGGTTCGATGCGGGCATGACCGCCATTGTCGGACCGAACGGCTGCGGCAAAACGAACGTCGTTGACGCCATCCGCTGGGCCCTCGGGGAGCAGAAGCCGACGATGCTTCGGAGTGACAAGATGGAAGACGTCATCTTCAACGGCACGAAGTCGCGGAAGCCGTTGGGGTTGGCGGAGGTCTCCATCACGATCGAAAACTCCAAGGGCATCCTGCCGTCCGAATATACCGAAGTGACCATCACCCGCCGGGTGTATCGGTCGGGAGAAAGCGAGTACTACCTCAACAAGACCCTCTGTCGCCTCAAGGACATCCGCGACCTGTTCATGGACACGGGGATGGGCTCCGACGCCTACTCCGTCATCGAGTTGAAGATGGTTGAGGGGATCCTGAGCGACAATTCCGACGAACGGCGGCGCTTGTTCGAGGAGTCGGCCGGTGTGACGAAGTACAAGCACCGCCGCAAGGAAGCGTGGCGCCGTCTCGACAGTGTACGGACCGACCTGCTCCGCGTCAGTGACATCATGCGGGGTGTCGAAAAGGCGGTCAACACCCTTGAACGGCAGGCCCAGAAGGCCGAACGGTACAACGAACTTTTGGTGACGCTCCAGGCCAGGGAGATCGAGGTCCTCGAGCGCGAGTATGCCAGCGTGATGTCCCACATCGACCCGCTCCGCCAGCAGTTGTCGGTGGCCGTCACCGTGAAGAACCGCATTGACGTGGAAGTGCAGCAGGAAGAGACGCTGCTCGACGTACTCCGTTCGGAGCTGGGCGACCTGGAGGATCAGCTGCAGGCGGCACAGGAATCGCTGACCGCAAGGCAGAATCAGATCCACACGTTCCAACAGGACCAGGCGACGTCGCGCGAGCGGCGGCGCGCGCTCGAAGACAACGTCGACCGATACGAACAGGAGATCGAGGATCTCGGCGTGCAGCGGGCCACACTCGAACAGGAGCAGGTGACACTCGCAGCCAAGCGCGTCGTCGTCGTCGCCTCGATCGGCGAGGCCGAAACCGCCTACGCCACCCGCAAGGCAGAATTCGAGGCATTCGAGCTCCAGGTCAACGAGAAGCGGGCTGAACAGAAATCGGCGCAGGATGTCGTGATCCGCCTGCTGCATGAGTTGAGCGACCTCCGGACGAAGGAGAGCCAATCCCGCGCCCGGGTCGAGAATATCCGTGGCCGGGTCGGATACACCTCGGAGGAGAACGAGGTCTATCGCGCGGAGATCGTCAAGAACACGGAGTTCATCGCGCACCTGACGCACGAGCACCGCGACCTCCGCCGGCGGACCGCCGAGGCGGAGGTGCGGGTCCATCAGATGGAGGAATACAAGACCCGCCTCCAGGCGGGCATCGACGACCTGAAACACCGTCAGTTGGAGTTGCGTGGCGAGTTGGAACGCAAGCAGGCCCGTATCGACTTCCTCAAAGGCCTCGTCGAGTCGTACGACGGGTATTCCGAGGGGACGCGGTTCCTGATCACCGATGCCGCCTGGAAGGACCGCATCCGCACGACGGTCGGCGAGTCGCTTCAGAGTGACCCTCGTTTCCGGATCGCCCTGGAGAACGCGCTCGGAGAGACCGTTGGCTACATCATTGTCGACAACGCCGACCAGGCCTACGCGGCGATGGACTATCTCAAGACGCATCAGAAGGGCAAAGCGACCTTCATTTGCCTCGACCGCATTCCCGCCATGCGGAATCACCGGCCCCCCGTTGACGGGGACGGCGTCGTGGGATGGGCGCGCACGCTCATCGGCACGGATGATCGCTACGGGCCGCTGTTCGACTTCCTACTGGAGTCGACACTGTTCGTGACGGACGTGCCGACGGCCCACCGGATCGTCGGTGTCCACCACGAGCTTCGATGCGTCACGCTCGAAGGGGACATCGTGACGGGCAAAGGAGTGTTGAAAGGCGGCAGTGCGCGTCAGGATGAAGGCGGCCACATCAGCAAGAAGACCCAGCTTGAGGAACTGACCGAGGAGGTCAAAGAATTGCGGCGCGGGACGGAAGAGGTTCAGCGCCAGATCCGCGAGCAGATCCAGCGATTGGAGGAGGTAAATCTCCGGCGTTTGCAGGATGAAGCACGCGTCATCGAGCAGGAGAAGGTCCAGGTCGAGGTGCGGATCGCCCAACTGGAATTCGAGAAGAAGCGGGCCGGAGAGAGCATCGAGCGAAACGAGGGCGAGGCCGCACGGCTCGACACCGAGATCTCCGGACTTCAATCCGCCCTTGAACAGCTGACCCCCGCGGTCGAAGGCGCGGAGCGGAAAAAGGCGGAGGCCGAGCAGACCGTCGGGTCCACGACGAGTGAGCTGGAGACGATGGAAGCGCTCTGGGCGGAATTCTCGAAGCGCTCCTCCGAAGCCAACATGGCCCTCATGGATCTTCGATCCGAAGAGCGCAGCATCCAGCAGGCCATCGGCCACGGTGCTTCGACGCTCCACTTCATGGGTGCGACTGTCGAGCAGCGCACGCGTCAGATTGAAGAGGCCCGCCGCGAGGTCTCAGAGATCCTGAAGCGCGCCGCCGCCACCCAACAAGCGCTCGATTCAGCGCAATTGGCGTTCGAGTTCGAAGCAGACCGGAAGAAAGAGGTCGACAAGGGGCACGGCGCGAAGCGCTCCCAGATCCACGAGATCGACCTGAAGTTGAAGGACGAGCGCCTGCGGCAGGAGGGATCCCTCAAGGCCGCGCACGACCTCGAGTTCAAAGTGC
>CAYIHQ010000132.1:1665-6459 GCA_964362905.1 uncultured Ignavibacteriaceae bacterium | reverse complement strand
CGAGCGAGGGGTCGTTGGGTCCGATGAGCGGGTTGTCACCCAACAGATTGATGTGGTCCGTCATGAGCATCAGGTCGCCGCGACGGAACAGCGGATTCAGCGCTCCGGCAGCATTCGAGATCAGGAGCGTGCGAACGCCGAGGAACTTCATCACGCGGACGGGGAACGTCACCTGCTGGAGGGTATATCCCTCGTACCGGTGGAAACGTCCCTGCATCGCGACCACCGGCCTGTCGGCGAGTGTTCCGAACAGCAATCGGCCGTGGTGCGACTCGACCGTCGACACGGGAAAATGCGGCAGGTCGCCGTAGTCGATCGTCGTGGACACACCGATCTCGCGCACAAGTCCGCCCAATCCCGTGCCGAGGATGATGCCGATGGACGGTGCAAGCGAGGTCCGCTTGCGGATCGCTGCCACCGCTTCGTCGATAAGTTCCCGAACGCCATTCATCAGAGATTTTTCAAGATCGAGTCCAATTCGAGATTGTCCTTCCCCGTGCCCTTGGAGCCGTCCCGGGAGCCGCGCTCCTCGTCGTCAATCCCGAGCGCACGAATGAGGTCGAGTTCGGAGGACAGCAGCACCTTGAGCCGGCTGATCACGGATTCCTTTCTCGCTTTCATGGAGGAAATCTCCTCCTTGATCCGGGAGAAATCGACGCGGGCTTTTTCGACGATCTGCGCCGCCTTCAGTTCCGCCTCTTTCACAATGAGGTCGGCTTCCTTCCGGGAGTTCTCGATGGACCGGCCGCTGGCCTCCTGCGCCTGCATCAGGGTCTGTTGGAGGGTCTTTTCCATGTGTTTGTAGTCAGCCAACTGCGTCTCGAGTTCGATGGTCCGGTCCCTGAGGTCTTTCGTGGTCCGGAGTTGATCCTCGAGGTCATTCGACAGCATGTCGAGGAAGGTCTCCACCTCGACGGGGTCGAATCCGCGTATGACCTTTCTGAATTGCTGACGCTTGATCTCCAGCGGCGTGATCTTCATGGGCTACCTCGGCTCGGTGGTGGCTGTGCGACTCCCAAAAATGGCGGTGCCGATGCGCACGATCGTGGCACCCTCTTCGATGGCGACGGGGAAATCCCCCGACATGCCCATCGACAGTTCATTCCAACTCATGTGATCCGGACCTTCGCGTCGCAACACCGCCTGCAACTCCCGCACACGCCGAAAGCACGGGCGGGCGCGTTCCGGTTCGTCGCTGAAAGGTCCCATGGTCATGAGCCCCTGTACGCGAATGCGGTCATGCGCGGAGAGCGCTCGCGCGAAGTTCAGCACGTCGTCGGGAAGGATACCTGATTTGGTGGCTTCGTCCGTTGTGTGGACCTCGATCAACGCATCGACCGTCCGACCAACCGAAGCGGCTCGCTTCTGGAGCTCATCCGCAAGCGACATCCGGTCCAACGAGTGAAGAAGATACAGATCGTCGATGACGTATTTGACCTTGTTCGACTGGAGATGCCCGATGAAATGCCAACGGACATCCCTTCCCTTCATCGCTTCGGCTTTCGAACGGAACTCCTGGGCATAGTTCTCACCAAAGTCAGCTTGTCCGGCCCCGACGGCCTCCCGGATACCCTCCACGGGAAAGGCCTTGGAGACTGCCACGATCCGAACCTCTTCTGGCCTTCTGCCGGCTCGCAGACAGGCATCGCGAACGCGTTTTTTGACGTTTTCGAGGTTCGCTGCGATCATCACTCCACCTGAATTTTTCAATATATGCCACCCTCCCTGCAAATGCAATCGGCGTTTTTGTAACGAAATGCGGGAGATACTGTTAACGACTTCGATTCAATCGTTACTTGACTTCACCTCCTAATCTTGCTTACCTTAAAGAGGCTCCTTCCTCTATATTTCTTTCCGTTCGCTCGCTCTCAATCCTGAAAATGGCAGATATCGACAGGTTCGACGAAGACGAGGACCCTGTTCGCCCGGGAGACCGATGGGAGGACGACTTCCGGCGTTTCAAGGAAATGCTGGGCAAGGACGGGAAGGACATCAACAGCCCGGAGGCACTGGAGGAGATCATCCAGTTCTACTTCGAGCACGAGAAGTTCGAAGAGGCCCTCGTGTATTCGGAGAAGCTCATCTCCTTTGAGCCGTTCAACGCCGACGCGTGGCAGCGCAAGGGCATGATCCTGAACAACCTCTTTCGATACGAAGAAGCCCTCCAGGCTTACGAAAAGGCCCTGAGCCTCAATCCAACCGACCAAGAGATCTTCATCAACCGGGGCATCACCCTCGATAACCTCAACCGAGTCGAAGAGGCGCTGGCATCGTTCGACGTCGCCCTCCAGCTTGACCCCGCCAACCTGGATGGACTTTTCCATAAAGGGGTGACGTTCGAGAAGCAGGAGCGGTTCGACGAGGCGTGCAACCTGTTTCGGCGCATCCTGGAATCCGATCCCGACCATGCGGATGCCTGGTACGAGCTCGGGTACTGCTATGACTACCTGGAGCGGGGCGAGGAGTCCGTCAAGGCCTACGATGAGCACCTCAACCGGGACCCGTACAATCACAACGCCTGGTACAACCGGGGGATCGTTCTCAACAGGATGGGACGGTATGCAGACTCCCTGAAGAGCTACGAATTCGCCCTCGCCATCAAAGAGAACTTCCCTTCGGCATGGTACAATCTGGGCAACGCTCAGGCCAACCTGAGCCAGTTGACCGATGCATTGGCCTCGTACAAGAAGACGCTCGAATACGAACCGACCGACGTGCCGGCGTGGCACAATCTGGGCAACGCGTACGAGGAATTGAAGCAGTACCAGGAAGCGATCGCGGCCTTCACAAGCGCCATCAAGCATGACGAAAAGCACTACGAATCGTTCTTCGGCCGCGGGTCATGCTGGGACGCGCTCGGCCACGCCAAGAAGGCCCTTGCGGACTACAAGCGCGGCCTCGAGATCTTTCCTGAATATCCGGAATTGTGGTACGCGCGTGCCGACGCCGAATACAATCTGGGGCGGCAGGACGAAGCGCTCGACAGTTATCGGAAGGTCCTGGAGCTGGAGCCCGAGAACGCGGATGCGTGGTTTGATTACGGCGATACGCTCCTCGAAATGGGTTCGGCCGAGAGCGGCGTTCAGGCGCTCGACAAGAGCGTGGCATTGCGTCCGGATTTCGCGCTTGCTCATTTCTCGCTCGCCAAGGCCGCGATCGTGCGGGCCGACCTGGAAAGCGCCGCGGGTTCCCTGGAACGGGCGCTTGCAACCCAACCAGACCTGAAGAAAGACTTCCAGGACCTGTACCCCGACCTCGCGCATCGGGATCCGTTCTCTCGCCTCCTTCGCGCCTAGTTCCAACGTTTCTCGTTGGTCCCACTCGCAACGTTCATGCCCGCCCGATTCGCGATCATCGGCCATCCGGTCACGCATTCGTTGTCACCCATACTCCACGGTGCGGCATTTCGAGCGCTCGGCATCGACGCAACATACGATCGGTTGACGATCCGCACTGAGGATCTGACTGTTGCGTGGGAAGAGCAGTTGCGCCCGCACTATAACGGATTCAATGTCACGCTCCCATTGAAAAGCGCCGTCATCCCCCTTCTTGACAGCGTCGAGGAACTCGCCGCAGCGGTTGGCGCAGTCAACACTGTGACGCGTCTCGGGGATCAGCTGAGAGGGACGAACACGGACATCCTCGGAATACGGGCCAGCCTGGCGCCGTTCATCGCCCAGATCCGTCACATCCCGGCGGTCGTGATCGGCGCCGGTGGAACGGCCCGATCTGTCACGGCTGCCATGGCGAGCGATGTGCATCCGTCGCATCTGACCTTTCTTGTGCGGGACCTGCAGCGCGCGTCGGACGTGGCAGCTCTCGCCTCCTCGCTCCTTTCCTGTCCTGTCGAGGTCTCAACCCTCGAGAGCCCGACGGCTCACATTGCGTTGTCGAAAGCGGGGCTCATCGTTCAAACGACCCCCGTCGGAATGGCGCCCGAGATCGAACGGACGCCTGCGCCTTCGTTCACGGGTTTTCGTCCGGAGCAGGTTGTCTTTGACGTCATCTACCGTCCGCTGGAAACGGTGTTCTTGCGCAGGGCCGCCTCTGCCGGATGTCGCGTGATCGGCGGGTTGGAGCTCTTTCTGCTCCAAGGGGCGGCTGCGTTCGAGCAGTGGCTTGGCCGGCCCATGCCCCTGGAGGCGGTCCGCCCCGCCGTTGCAGCCGCTGTCGCATCCTGATCTCATTGCCCGGATTGCCTTTCTCCTCCCGCTTCACCATATTACGATTGAACAATCGTTCAATCGTATGGCCCTTCCCCATTCTCATCGATCGTCCGTTGCTGCCGCCCGCCGTACCATGCCCGATCCATCCCTCGTGACGGGAATGGCGGAGACATTCAAGATCCTGGGCGACCCGAACCGACTCCGGATCGTCATCGCCGTATCCCACGCCGAGCTCTGCACTGTCGACATCGCTCAGGCCCTCGGGATAACCGAATCTGCCGTCTCCCACCAGCTGCGTCTGCTGAAAGCACTCCGGTTGGTCCGCCAGCGGAAGGAAGGCAAACTGGTCTTCACGTCTCTCGACGACGAGCATATCGAGGACCTCCTGCGCATCGCCCGACGACATTCGACGGAGGCGATGTGACCGACCGTACGACCACGCTCATTCGCGTACCCGAATTGTGTTGCGCCGTCGAGGAAGAACGGCTCCGGACTGCGTTGCGCTCGGTCCCCGGCGTGGGCCATCTTCGGTTTGACCTGTTGCGGCACACGTTCGAAGTGGAACACGGTGCGCGCAGTGAAGACATTCTGCGGGCGGTGCGGTCGGCCGGCCTGACGGGTGTGCTCG
>CAYIHQ010000132.1:0-1655 GCA_964362905.1 uncultured Ignavibacteriaceae bacterium | reverse complement strand
GTGCTCGAACCCGAGGCCCGCCGCGCGCGCCAAGAGACGCCGCGGAGTCGTCTCTTCCTCGTAGCCGCGTCGGTGACCCTGCTCGTCGCCGGTGCCGTGCTGGAGCATGTGGCGGCGCTCCCGATGCCCGCCGTGGCATTCTACCTTGCCGCCATCGCCGCCGGCGGATGGGAGGTCGTGTGGCGGGCCTTCCGGTCGCTGCGTCACGCCAAGCTGGACGTCAACGTCCTCATGTCAGGCGCTGCGATCGGCGCGGTCATCCTCGGCGACCACGCAGAAGGAGCGGCGGTCCTTGTCCTGTACTCGCTCTCCCTGCTGCTTGAATCGTTGAGCGTCGACCGTACGAATCGCGCCATCACGGGTCTGCTGTCGCTGGCCCCGCCGACGACGATTGTACTCTCGGCAGAGGGACGCCGCACTGTGCCGGCGGAGCAAGTCCGCCCGGGAGAGATCGTCCTCATCCGTCCCGGCGACCGGATCCCGCTCGACGGTGTGGTCGTGGCAGGCATCTCATCGGTGGACCAATCGCCCGTGACGGGCGAATCCCTCCCCGTCTTCAAGGAGCCCGGCGACACCGTCCATGCAGGAACTCTCAATGCCCGTGGCGCTCTGGAAGTCCGCGTCACGGCGAGGGCGGACGGATCACTCCTCCGCCAGATCGCGGAATTCGTGGAGCAGGCGCGGGCGCGGAAGACAGCGACCCAGTCGCTGACAGAGCGCTTCGCGCGATGGTACGTGCCCGGCATTTTTCTGGCCGCCGTCGGGCTCGCGACGATCCCGCCTCTGTTTCTTGGGGCTTCGTTCAATGAGTGGTTCTATCGCGCCCTGACGGTGCTCGTCATCTCCTGTCCGTGTGCGTTTCTCCTCTCCACCCCCATGGCCGTTGTCAGCGCCCTGACGGCCGGCCTCCGGGTCGGGGCATTGATCCGCGGAGGTTCGGTCTTGGAGAGACTCGCGGAAATCCGTGTCGTGGCGGTGGACAAAACCGGGACGTTGACCCACGGACGACACCGGGTGACCACGGTGACCCGTCTCGATTCGCTCTCCGAGGAAGAATTGCTCCGTGCCGCAGCCGCCATGGAGGCACGCTCAGAGCATCCCCTCGCTGATGCTCTGCTGCAATATGCTTCCGCGCGCGGGATCAGCCCCGAGACCGCGGAGGTCCGCGAATTCAGCGCGCTTCCGGGGCGCGGTATCCGAGCTCATGTGGATGGACGCCCGCTGCATCTGGGAAATCATTCGCTCATCGAGGATCTCGGAGTTTGCTCGCCGGAACTAGAGCAACGGATCGCGGCGATGGAGAAACAGGGCGAGACCGTTCTCGTGCTCAGCGACACGGGACATCCGCTGGGCATCATCGGGTTAAAGGACACGGCCCGGGAAGTGAGTGCAGCAACGATCGCCCGGGTCGCACAGATCACGGGGAACGGCGTGACACTGCTGAGCGGCGACAATCCGGAGGTGGCCGCACAACTGGCTCGTGAGGTCGGGATCGCGCACGTTCGCGCAGGCCTCCTTCCCCAGGAAAAGGCCGCCGCCATCGAAGAGCTGCGTCGGGCACACGGACCGGTCGCCATGGTGGGCGACGGGCTCAACGACGCGCCCGCGTTGGCAACCGCGGATGTCGGCATCGCCGTCGGGAGGTCCGGCACCGA
>CAYIHQ010000131.1:0-6489 GCA_964362905.1 uncultured Ignavibacteriaceae bacterium | reverse complement strand
GACCATCTCACTCGCCGTTCTCTTCTGCGTCTGCATCTTGGCGTGCCAGCAGGACCGGTCCGCCATGAAAGGAAAGACCGTGAACGTGACCATTGAGACCACGAAGGGGGACATCCTCGTCGAACTCTATGAGTTGGATGCGCCCAAGACCGTTGCCAATTTCGTCGGCCTCGCGCGTGAAGGATACTACAACGGTGTCCTCGTTCATCGAATCTCGAAAGGGTTCGTCATCCAGGCGGGCGACTCGACCGGTACCGGTGCCGGTGGAAGATCCATTTACGGTGGGACCTTCGCCGACGAACTGAGTCCCGAGACGCCTTCCTACAAGGCCGGCTATCTTCGCGGCACCCTCGCCATGGCGAATCGCGGTCCAAATACCAACACCAGCCAGTTCTTCATCGTCCTCGCCGACGCACCGTGGATGCCCAAGAACTATACGATCTTTGGACGCGTGAGCCAGGGGATGCAGGTGGTCGATTCGATCGCGGCCGCTCCCATTACCCCCGGCATGGGACCGACCGACGGGAAGCCCGTCGAGGACATCAAGATGACGAAGGTCACCGTCCAGCCCTGACTACTTCGAGGGTCGCGCATGGCCAATCATTCCCAGGCAGAATTTCTCCGCCGCGTTTCGGCGGGCGAGATCGCGCCGGTCACGCTCGTGCATGGCGACGAGGCGCTCTTGTTGGATGAATGCGTCGCCGCGGTCATCGAGCACACGGTCGATCCTACGGTCCGAGAGTTCAACCTCGACATCATCGATGGTGCCCGGATCGATATCCGGGACGTCCTGGCCAAAGCTTCTTCATTTCCGATGATGACCGAACGCCGCGTGGTCGTGGTCAAGAGCTTTGAACGCCTCGTGAGTGGTGAGAAGGCGCGGGAGATGTTCGGCGCCTATGTGGCTCGCCCGATGGAATCGACCCGTCTCCTGCTCGTGGCGGAATCTCCCGACTTTCGCCGCAAGCCGTACACCGACCTGAAGAAGTACGCTGACGTGGTTGAATGCAAGCCCCCGTGGGAGAACGAGATCCCTTCGTGGATCGTCGACCGCGCGAGACGCTTCGAGAAGACCTTCGGACTCGACGCCGCGCGGATGCTCCAGGCCTACGTTGGCGACTCGCTGATGGGGATCCACCGCGAGTTGGAAAAGCTTTCGTCGTACGTCGGGGACCGGCCCGAGATCACGGAGGACGACGTATCGGCCGTCGCCGGCGCCTCGCGGGGTTTCACCGTGTTCGACCTCCAGAACGCCATCGGACGGCGGGATTTCCGGAGCGCCTCCACGGTGCTTCGCCGGATGCTGGAGTCCGGAGAATCCGCGCCGGGTATCATCGTCATGTTGACCCGATTCTTCCTGCAATTGTGGAAGCTGCGGGAGATGAAGCAGCAACGCATGCCGGACGGCGAGATCGCCACGGCGCTTCGCATGTCGCCCTACCATTTGCGTTCGTTGTCGTCGTTCCTCGCGCAGCATACCGTGCGTGAGGTCGAAGAAGCGCTTGCCACTCTGCGCACCACCGACCGCGCCATCAAGACGGGCGCGGACGTCGCCGCCGAAATGGACCTTCTGGTGTACACCATCATTCGCAGCCGTGTGTTGGCAGCGACAGGAGGAGAGTTGCGTGCCGTTGTGGCATGAGGTCGTCTGGCCGGATGCTGCCGAATGGATCCGGCTTCCGCTCGTCATTCTCGCACTCGGCGGACTCATCGGAGTTGGCGAGCTTCTGCGAAAGCTCATGCACGCCTCTCCGGAGTTCTCGCGTAAGTTCGTCCACATCGGCGTCGGTGCCGCACTCCTGTTGGGGCCTCGCCTGTTCATCAGCCCCATCCCGATGCTGGTCCTGTCGGTCGTGTTCGCCGCTTCCAACGCTGTCGCGATCAAGGCTGGTGGGTTGCGGGGGATGCATGGCCCCTCGCGACGATCGCTCGGCACGGTGTATTTTCCCATCTCCCTTTTCATCCTGACGGTTCTCTTCTGGCATTGCTCGCCCGAACTCGTTGTCCTCGCGATGTTCTCGTTCTCGATGGGAGATGCCGCCGCAGCGATCGTGGGGGAATCGCTCAAGCATCCCAGGACGTATACACTCTCCGGAGACGCAAAATCTTTGGAGGGCTCCCTGGCCATGTTCGTCTTCTCGGCCGCGTCCATTGTCTTTGGACTCTGGGTTCTGGCGCCGCAGATGCTAAGCTCGTGGATGTTCGTTGTGGTCATGGCCGCGTCGTCGGCCGTTCTCGCCACTGCGTGGGAAGCGCTTTCTTCACGGGGCCTCGACAACATCGCTGTCCCTCTCTCGCACGGTTTGGTCCTCGCGATCTTTTTCTTCCCATCCACCGTCTCGTCCATCCAGCAGTTCTCTCTCGGGCTGTCCCTTGGTCTTGGGATCGCTGTCGTCGCATACTCGGTACGTGCCCTGAGCGCAAGCGGAGCCGTGGCGACGAGCATCCTGGCCACCGTGGTGTTCGGTTTGGGGGGGTGGAAGTGGACGATGCCGATTGTCGTGTTCTTCATGTTCTCCAGCGCATTGTCCTTCGTCGGACGGAAGTGGAAGTCCGACCTGGACACGGTCTTCGAAAAATCGTCGACCCGTGATCACGGTCAGGTTGCGGCCAACGGGGCAATCGCTGGCAGTCTGGTGATCCTGCACTTCGCTGTTCCAGGCATCGACTGGTATCCAGCATATGTGGGCGCGGTGGCCGCGGTCACCGCCGATACCTGGGGGACGGAGATCGGGATTCTGTTTCGGGGTCGGACGGTATCACTCATCGGGTTTCGCGAGGTTCCACGCGGTTCGAACGGGGGCGTTTCCGTGGCCGGATCGTTGGCCGCCGTGACGGGCGCCGCACTCATCGGTGCGGTTGGGGCGCAATGGACGCGAGATTGGACGATGGCAGTCGTTGGAATCTTGGCGGGGATGGCTGGGGCTACAGCCGATAGTCTCCTCGGCGAAACCTTGCAGGCACGCTTCCGCTGCGTCGTTTGTGGGAGGGAGACAGAACGGACCGTGCACTGTGAAACTTCGACCGAACACACAGGCGGACTCCTTCGTCTCCGGAATGACGGTGTGAACTGGGCGTGCGCAGCCGTCGGCGTCGCTGTGGCGTATCTGATATCCATGCGTTGACCCATCCGTCCGCTCGCTTGTGGCGGTGGACGATCGATCTCGTGATCATTCTGCGAGGCCACCATGCTCAACTACGTCTGGCTCTCATTGCTCGCCATCGGCATTCTCACGGCCGTCGGGAAAGACGTCGCCGATGAGATCAGGAACCCCTATCGCAACGGCAAATCCCTCGAGGTGACCTTCGTCGCCGCGCGCCCGGTGAATGCAGACCGGACGGCATGGGAGGCGGAGATGCAGGTCGATCCCGGAAGGTTTGGCGAATTCTATTCCGTTGCGGCTCCACCTGCAACTGTCCGCCAAGCCGTTCGGCTGGCGGTCCGGGATGACGGGCAGCGAGTCGCGCTCGTCCCGGACGACACCACGCCCGACCTCTGGCGACGCATGTCGTCGTTGGGGACGACGAAGGGACAGCTCGTGGGGACCATCGGCGGCCTGGTGATGGCAGGGGGGGAGCCGGTCTCCGGCAGGGTGGAGTTCGAACCGATCCGGTTTGTCAAGCTGCGCGCTGTGACCCAAGCGGCGCTCGACTTCGCCAATACGGCAGTGGAGATCTCGCTCGGGCTCATTGGGATCATGGCCCTGTGGCTCGGACTCATCAAGGTCGCTGAAGCAGCGGGATTCGTCACGTTGCTCACGAAGGCGCTCCGCCCGATCACGACCCGTCTGTTTCCCGATGTGCCGCATGACCATCCGGCTATCGGCGCCATGATCATGAACATCTCCGCGAACATGCTCGGCCTCAGCAATGCCGCGACGCCGATGGGGCTGAAGGCGATGGAGGAATTGAACAAACTCAGCACCAAAGCGGGCACGGCCACCAATGCCATGTGCACGTTTCTGGCGATCAATACGGGCGGGTTGATCCTGATTCCGGCGACGGCGATCGCCGTTCGCGCCGCGGCGGGGTCGGCAAACCCCGGCATCATCATCGGGACCTCGATCGTGGGCGCCGGATGTGCCACCGTGGCAGGTGTGCTGGCAGCCAAATTTATGCAGCGACTGCGCATGTTCCGGGTGGAGGAAAAGAGCCATGATTGAGTTCTTTCGGGCACTTTTGAATGTAATCTCCGTCATAGCGATCCCGGGCCTCATTGTTGTATTTTTGGGGTGGGGATTCGTCAAGAAGGTGAAGGTCTACGAGGTCTTCATCGAGGGAGCGAAGGAGGGATTCAATACAGCCGTGCGGATCATCCCGTACCTTGTCGCCATGTTGTTCGCCATCGGGATCTTTCGGGCCAGCGGTGCGATGGATGTGCTGACCGCCGTCTTGTCGCCCGTGACCTCGCTCGTCGGAATGCCGGCAGAAGCCCTTACGATGGCGTTCCTCCGGCCGTTGTCGGGAAGCGGTTCCCTCGGTCTGATGACGGAGATCATGAAGACACACGGGCCGGATTCCTTTATGGGAGTCCTCGTCTCGACGATGTATGGAAGCTCAGAAACGACGTTCTATGTGTTGGCGGTGTATTTTGGTTCGGTAAACATCAAAAACACGCGTCACGCGCTCCCTGCCGGCCTCGTCGCCGACCTGTTCGGCATGATCGGTGCGTTGGTGGTGTGTCGGATCTTGTTCGGGATTTAGCGGGCATCATAAACGTTCATCGCCAAGTGCGCCAAGGACGCAAAGGTGGATTTGAAACAAGGAACGATTGCATTAGCGAAGATTCATCGAATGTTGAATGTTTGAGTTTTCACGGAGATCTCGGTGCCATGGCTGCCCACCGCTTCAATGACCTGTCGCGGGCAGGCTGGGCGGTCAGCATTGTTTGAATTCTGCACGTCGCAACAGATAGATAGTCACTTAGGAGCCTACCATGAAACGTCTCACGCTGCTTCTTCTCTCACTTGTCGTAATGTCGGTCGGGGCGCTGTCGCAAGGAAGTCCTTTGGCGGCCGCGGCGGGCAAAAAGGACGGCGGCTCGGTGCCGATGGGCGTCGGTGCCACGGTCATCGACGGAAAAGCGTTCTATCTCATCAACATCGCTCCGGAACTGTCCTTCGGAAACCTTGGAGTGGGCCTGGATCTCAACCTGCGCATCGGCACGGACGGAAAGATCCGCAAGGAGGATTTCGACGAGGGATATGACTACCTGCGGATCGTCCGGTACGTCCGGTGGGCGCAAAAGGGCGACGCATTCTACGTCCGGCTTGGACAACTCGACTATTCACGGCTGGGCCACGGGTTCATTCTGTACAACTATCGCAACAGCCCCAGCTACGACCTCCGCAAGGTCGGCCTGGAACTGGACCTCAATTTCGAGAAGTTTGGGCTTGAGACCATCTACAGCGATTTCGCCAGGGCTGGCGTCCTCGGCATGCGCGGATATGTGAAACCGCTGAAGTTCACGACGCTGGCGAAGGTACCGGTGATCAACAACCTCGAAACCGGCGTCACATTCGTGACCGACCTTGACAAGAATGCCAACCGGATGTATGATGCTACGACCGGCACGGCGAAGGACAATGGGTCCATCTCTGCCGTCGGCATGGACATCGGATTGCCGATCATTTCGTATTCGATCCTAAAATCGTCGCTGTATTTCGACTATGCGACGATCTTGGACTACGGCGCGGGTGCGGCTGCGGGCATTGACCTGCAGTTCTCGGGATTGGGCATCCTCACGTTGAGTGCAAAATACGAACGGCGCTGGCTGGGCGACGAGTTCCTGCCGAGCTACTTCAACTCGATGTATGAGCAGGAACGATTCACGCCGCTTGACACAATCCGGTTCACCAGCAAGGCCATGGCGCTGAAGAGTGCGAAGGCCAACGAGGGGTACTACGGCGAACTCGTCGTCAGTGTCCTCAACACGTTGCACATCATCGGCGGGTATCAGGCGCCGGTGGGCGTCAAGAATCAGGGCCTCCTGCATCTCCAGTTGATAACGGGCGACGTCATTCCCGTGCTCCAGCTCAGCGCCGGATATGATAAACGGAATGTGGGATCCGTGTTCAAAGTTGACAACAACTCTGTGCTCTACGCGGAGGTGGGCTACAAGCCATACCCGTTCATGGTCGTCTCCATGCTGTACCAATGGACCTTCCAGGAAAAGAAGGACCTGAAGAACCGCGTCGTGGGGTACGAGCCGCAGCGCCGTATTGAGCCAAAGGTCTCCTTCGTTTTCAACTTCTGAGCCAGTCCCGATTCTCAAAACCCGCAAAACCCCCTGAGAACAGGGGGTTTTCTATTGCTTCTGCGGGGGTGAGTGGGTATATTGCCCCGTCAGTTCACGGACGATCAACCACGTTCTTCGCCTGAACTCCTTGCTGAATCGCCTCGTCGTAGCGACCCTTCCCATTGTTCCCAAGTCCATCGTCGGCCTCGTCTCGCGACGCTACATCGCCGGGGAGACCCTGGACGACGCTG
>CAYIHQ010000130.1:0-6500 GCA_964362905.1 uncultured Ignavibacteriaceae bacterium | reverse complement strand
ATGTCGGCGCAGGAATCGCGGACGTCTCCCACAGAGCGGCAGAACCGTTCAGCGCCCGAGGTTCTTTCCACGGCCCTGCCAGCCCCCGTGCCTCTGGATGCGATTATCGATGAGGCGGCATACCAGGTTGGGCCGGGCGATCAGTTCGCGGTCAGCATCTGGACGGTACCGCCGCAGTTATTCCCGTTGATCGTCTCCGCTCAGGGATCTCTGATCATTCCGCTGGTTGGGGAGGTGCGCGTCCAAGGCAAGACACTTTCAGAGGTCCGCGAAGAGATGCTCAGGGCAATCCGAAAGAAGTATCTGGTGGGCGAGCCCACCGTGACTCTAGTCGCCCCGCGGTGGATTGTCGTCCGAGTTCGAGGGTTCGGAGTATTCGAGGGATCGTATGTAGTGTCTGCGAGCGATCGTGTTCAATCATTGCTGGCTCGAAACGACATCCGACGCTCCATCGTTCGAACGGATCCTCTACAGGGGGTACCTCAGAACGAACCTGTCTCGATTCTCCGACGGTCCATCGTCATATTCCGGAATTCCGGCGAAGCGGCGACGGTAGACCTTGACCGGTTCGACGTGACCCGTTCCTCAATTTGGAGCCCATATCTGCGGGAGGGGGATGAGGTGATCTTCCCGATTCCAGCTCCTCGCCTCGAGACCGTGACGGTGGGTGGGGCGGTGAGATCGCCCGGGATGTTTGAATGGAAGCAAGGGGACCAATTGAAGGACCTTCTGGGGTTTGCGCGAGGCTTTCACGACCTCGCGATGCCGGAGAGCGTTCAGGTCTTTCATTCATCCGGGGCTGCACAGGCGTACCATGTGGGTTCCTCTCCCGGATTCAATGGTGGGGCTGTGCCTCTGGAAGCCGGAGACCGGGTCTTTGTGCCGTCGCGCCGCATTGATGTTGTTGAAGCCCTTGTATCCGTTGAAGGTGAAGTGAGGCAGTCGGGACAGTTTCCCATCCTCATTGGCCGGTCGCGCGTGTCGGATGTCATCGCCATGGCCGGCGGCGTAACCGAGCGTGCCATGCTCCATGCGGCAAGCGTCTATCGTGCGGCCCCCGAGGGCGGGGACCTGACGCTGCTTCGGCTGACGGCGTCCCGTGGGAATTCCGCCCCGGACGATTCCATGTATGTGCGTTTGGAGAATGAAGCCCGCCTGTATGGCGAACGGGTCTCGTGCGACCTCGTCCGAGCTCTCTCCGACCCGTCCTCAGCGGACAACGTCGTTCTTCAGCCAGGAGATCGCATCGTAATTCCACGCCGGACGGGGACGGTCTACGTCTTCGGTCAAGTGGCCTCTCCTGGACACGTACCATTCACAGCGAGCACAGCTGTGGAGGAGTATCTCCGACGTGCCGGCGGCGTGACGCAGCGGGCAAAAGACGGGGATATCGTCTTGATCAAGCGAGCGACCCGCCAGTGGCGTGAGCCGGGAACGACGCCGGTGGAAGAGGGGGACATGATCTGGGTTCCAAGGGTCGTGGACCGGGATTTGGCGTACGACCTGGGGATTGTCGCACAGATCGCGAGTATTGTCAGTGGGACGGCGACCCTGATCATTCTTTTGCTGCAGATTGGAAGGTGACTGTGCCGTTGGGCCACCGTCTGTTTGTCTGAGCGGTGGGTACTGTGGCGCTGGCTGCCCGGCACGCGAAGGCGGACCGGGACGGATCACTGCGGATCGACCATTCTGAATGAGGTTCCTGATGAACCAGCATGAGCGAAGCGCTCCTTCCGATGACGGGGAGTTGGATCGAATAGATCTCGTTGACTACGTCGTCATCCTGTTCAGTTATCGCAAGATTCTTTTCTACAATGCGCTGATCGTTGGTCTGGTCTCCATCGTCGTCAGTCTTCTGCTACCGCAGTGGTACCGGTCGACGGCATCGATCATGCCTCCAAAGGAACAGTTCTCATTTTCGGCCGTTGGCGGGAGCGCGTCTCTCCTGCGCAACTTTTCATCCCTCCAACGACTTGGCAGCAGTGCGTCACAGAATGGGGCCTACAACTATCTGGCAATCCTTGCCAGCAGGACCGTCAAGGAGGCGGTCGTCCGTGCTCACGATCTGGCCGCGGTCTACGAGATCGCAGATTCCTCCGTGGAGCGTGCGATCGAAGCACTCGAAAGCCACGTCGCCATCGAAACGGAAGACCAGGATTATATCACCATCACCGTCGAAGACAAGGATCCCCGTCGGGCGGCTGATATCGCCAACACCTTTGTGGATCTTCTGAACCGCAGGAGTCTCGAACTCGGTTCTCTCGAAGCAGGCAGGAACAGAGAATTCATCGCTTCCCGGTTGGAGGAGACACGCGAAGAGCTTCGGAGGGCTGAGGATCGGCTCCGGAAGCAGCAAGAGTCTTCGACAGTACCTTTCCTGCCAGATGCAGGCGGCTCAGGGGCATCAGCCGTGGCCCAGCTGTTTGCCGAACGGGCAAGGAAAGAGATCGAGCTCGCCATCCTGTCGAGGAGCACGAGCCCCGACAACCCTCTGGTGCGCCAGTTGGCGCTGGAGGTGGAGGAGATCGAGCGGAAGACCCGGACCCTCCCGGAAACCGGGATGGAGGGACTCCGCTTGTATCGCGAAGTGTTGATCCAGCAAAAGATCCTGGAGGTCATCATCCCGCTGCATGAGCAGGCAAAGGTTGAAGAGAAGAAGGATGTGCCCGTTCTGATCGTACTCGATCGAGCGGTGCCGGCTGAGCGGAAGTTTAAGCCGAAGAAGGCAGTGATCGTCACCGTATCGGTCGCCGTCAGTGTACTCCTCACCATGGTTTTTCTGATCATGCACGAGATCATGGGCCGACGGAAAATTTACCAGCGGTTGCGCGATGAGGTGGCATCACGGCTTGGCAGAACGCGACGTGAGTAGACTCGTGTCTGCGGCGTCCTCGCTCTCGGTCCTCAGCAGTCATGCCCTGCGGCTGGCGTTGGGATTCTTCGTGAGCCTGGTCCTGGCGCGCTCGATGGCCCCCTCTGAATATGGGGTGTTCTCTCTGCTCATGGGATTCTTGCTGACCGCCTCGGCCGTTTCCGACTTCGGGATCAACATTCCGTTCGTTCGGTTTTATGTCCAGCAGCAGGCCGATCCATCCTCTTCGGTGGACCGGTTCGCGGGATTCGCCTACGGGTGGAGGATCGCTGTGAGCGGCGTTGCCATGGCTGTCACGTTCGGGATGCTGTACCTCTGGGGTGAGGAATTCCTTCAACGCCCTCTCTCGTTCTGGACCATCGTCCTTGGTTCGGTGCTCGTTTTCTCCGAAGGGATCAGTTCCTTTCTGCTCGCCCTGCTTCAGGCGCGCGGCCGCTTCCAGACCCTGTCTGCCCTCACCGTGAGTCCCAATGCGCTCAGGATCATCGTCCTGGGCGCGCTGGTGACGCTCGACTTGATCACCTTCTCCACGGCATTTCTGGTCTTTTCGGGGACCCTGATCGTTACGATGTGTGCCGCGCGGATCTTGACACGCGATCTCCGAGTCCGATGGGATTTCTGGAGGGCTGTCGATGACTATCGACCGGCGCTCTCCTGGACCAAGTGGACGATGGTACAAACCCTGTCGAATGTGTTTGTTTCGAAATTCGATATTCTGGCGCTGGGAGTCTACGCGATCGATCCCTGCCGGATCGGCAACTACGCGCTGGCGCTGGCGTTCGGGTCGCTCCTGAGCGTCCTCCAATCGAGCACCATCACCCTTTTGCTTCCGCGCGTCAGCGGGCTTTTGACGCGGGATGGATTTGAGGAATACCGCCGGGACATGGTGCGACTTTCGGTCCTGCTCGGGGGAGCCATTCTGATCGCAACCCTGGGCGGCTACCAGGTCATCACAGCACTGTACGCGGACCGCTATCCTCAGGCCGGTGACCTGTTCCTGCTGATCACCGGCGCCTTTGGGGTGAGCACGTTGGTCACTCCTTGGACGCTGCTCACCTATGCTGTGAACCGGCCGCAGATTCCGGCGGTTCAGAACCTTACAGGGATCGGCGTTCTGGTAGTAGCGTCGAGCCTCCTGGTTCCTCGCCTGGAGGTGACGGGAATGGCCGTGTCTGTTCTTCTCTCGCGGCTCGTTGCGGAATGCGTCGGACTGGCGCGCACCATCGGTGCGGTCCGAAGGAGCCCCCTGATGTCCCGCGATCGACGTCCGGCATAGGACCACCATGCGTATCGCTCTCATCGGCGTGGCTTCTGTTCCGATCATGGGTGGCCTGGAGGTGCACATTCATCAATTGGCGCATCATCTCCTCTTGCGTGGGCACGATGTGATCCAGTATGGCGTGCGTTCCTACCGAGGTCGGGTGCTGCCTCGGTCTTCGACGGAGGGAATCGTCCCTACGTGCCGGATCTCCGGTACTGTGCGTCTCGGACGCTACGAGTTCTACGAGCCCTCCTACCTCTGGTTGGGGATGCAATTGAGTGGGCGGCAAAAGCCGGACATTGTTCACGCCCATTGCGTGTATCCGTCCGGGCTGGCGGCCTACATCGCCCGGCGGCTGGCCGGAGTCCGGTACGTCGTGACATCGCATGGCGATGAGATCATGGAGTTCGGCCACTCACACGTGTATGGCTGGCTCAAGAAGCGATCGATCCGAAAGGTGTTCGGCGCTGCGTCGTATTCCATTGCGGTCAGCGAGGAGCTCCGTCAGCTAGCACTCGCCCTCGGGTCACCTCCCGATGTGTCCGTACGACGGACGAATGCGGTCGATGTCGCGAGGTACGCAACGATCCTGGATCGGACCGAGTGCCGACAGGCGTGGAACCTGCCGGCGGACAGGCCCGTGATTCTCGGATTGCGCAGACTTTCCCGCAAGAACGGGCTGCATTATCTCCTTCGTGCGATGGCGCGCCTGGGAGATGAGTGGAAGCATGCGATGATCGTCCTGTGCGGAGATGGAGAGATGCGGGCGGAATTGGAGAAGCTGGGACGAGATCTTGGAATGGCCGAGCGCATTCGTTTCCTTGGGAGCGTGCCCAACGACCGGGTACACGAACTCATTTTCGCCTCTGATATGGCGGTCTTCCCCTCTTTGGCAGAAGCGACCAGTATTGCCTGCCTGGAAGTGATGGCCTGCGGCATCCCCGTCGTGGTCAGCGATGTGGGGGGGCTACCTGAGATCGTCAAGCATGAGGAGAACGGACTGATCGTTCCCTTTGGTCTAGGCGCCTCAACGTTTCGCGATCCTGGTTTGCCGGATTCGGCCATCGTCGATTTGTCACGCGCCATTGAACGACTCTTGGTATCTCCTGAGCTGCGCCGCACGCTGGGAGCTGCTGCACGGGAGGATGTTCTCCAGCACCGTTCGTGGTCTCGGTACACGGAAGAGGTCGAGACGATCTATGCCCGCGTCCTCGGACGGCAGCAGGGAGGGCAGGCGTGAAAGTCGGGACGACGGCATTCCCGGGTCCTTTGATAGGCGGATTCCTGCTGTTGCAGGGGTTCGCGATCACCTTGGTGGCGATGGGTCATCCGACGCTCGTCATGACCATGGTTGGAGCCGTTCTCGTCCTTGTTCTCGCGACCGCGTCGTCGGATGTCGGACCCGCAATGATCGCACTGGTTCCCCTGACTCAACCATTCCTGCTCGGTTCACGAGGGGATGCCTTGGCGCTCTATCCAGAGTATGTGGTGATCCCCGCCGTCTTCGTTTGGATCGCGTTCAGCAGTATTCGCAGCGGCCGGGTGGCCTTCCGCAGAAGCGGCCTGGTTCTTCCGGGGTTGGTGTTTCTCGTCGTAGCGGCGGCGTCGTTAGCGGGGGCAGCGCTGGATCGCGGAATGGCTTCGACGTCCGCCGGCCTGGCAACGCTGTATGTGCATCTGCTCGCCCTGCTCTTCTTTGTAACGCTCATTGAGTGGCTCCGTCCTGAGCGCTCGCTCTACCGAGTATTCGTTTGGATGTTCAGCGCGTCGGTGGTGGTGAGTCTTCTCGGATTGGTCGAGTATATGATCGCAGATGCGCCGACCGGTCGGCTGGTTCGGATAGGTTCCACGCTGGGGGTTGTGTTCTCCAGCGAGAATAGGGGGAATCCGAATGCCCTTGCTGCGTACGTGACCATCATGTCGTTGATGGCACTCTCCATGATGGGTTCGGTCCGGGCCCGCGTGCGCGTGTGGCTGGCCAGCGGAATTTTGCTCCACATCCTTGCCTTGCTCCTTACCAGGTCGAGAAGCGGCCTCGTAGCCCTCCTCGTCGGCGTTCTCTGGCTTGTGCTCCGCGGTCGACGACAGATGCTCTGGTGGCTGTTGCCGGCAGCCGTTGTGGGGATCACCGTCGCGGCCCAGATCCCCCGGATGTTCGAACGGTACGCCAGCATCCTGGCCGTTGTCTCCAGCCAAGACCTGATCCGATTCTTCCTCACCATCGACCCGAAATCAATCGACTGGAAGTACCTTGGATATTTCGGAGCCGGCGGGTTCGACATCGATGCCCTGGCGGGAGCGAATCGATTCGCCGCGTGGGTTTTGGGAATTCGGACATTCCTTGAGCACCCATTCCTTGGGATCGGG
>CAYIHQ010000129.1:0-6509 GCA_964362905.1 uncultured Ignavibacteriaceae bacterium | reverse complement strand
AACCATGCTCTTGAAGAACCACCCGCGCGGGTCATCGGGGGCCATCCGGATGACCTCGTCGAACGTCTTCTCGGCCTCGTCGATCTGGAGATTGTAAAGACGGTCGATGCCCTGCACGGTGAGGGTGTGGACCCGGGACCAATCAACGGATTGAGGGTGAAGGAGAGTGGGGAGGAGGAGAAGCAGAAGCAATTGCGAATTGCGAATTGTCAATTTCGAAATATCAGATGCGATGCCTCGGAGGTTGCGCAAGTACGGGCGTCTCGGTTGTGGTCGCTGGCCTCTTCCCGGTACTTTCCAATTCGCAATTGGCAATTCGAAATTCCCAATCATCTTCGCTCTCCCCTCGCCCTCTCCCACCAGCCCTGGAACCGGTCTCCGCTCCACACCGCAAACGCAAAGAATGCCACGCCCCCGATCAGGTCGACAACATAGTGATACCGGAGGTAGACGGTGGCGATGACGAGGAGCGCGGCGATGCCGGCGACGATCCACCGCGCCGACAGCCGCCATCGGAATCCCAACAGCACGCACAGCAAGGTCATCTGCGTGTGGCCGCTCGGGAACATGTCTCGTTGGACGAAGTCCTGCGGATTCGGGATGTTCCTCGGGATCGACTCCCCGGCGTTCACAAAATCGCGCATCCAGTTCGTGTTGAGAAGTCCGGGCAACTCGGTGTTGAGAGCGTGAAAGTCGTGAAGAGTGAAGCGCGGACCGATGGCCGGCATCAGGAAGTATCCGAGATACGACAGGTAGAACCCATAGACGATGAGGAACGCCGCGTGATCGAACTCCCGGATCGGATACCTTCGGTAGATCTGCACGCCGACGATGAGAAAAAGAAGATAATACGAGAAATAGGTGGTCTGCAGGATCTCTGTCAGCACCGGATGCGCAAACTGATACATCCACACGGTCGGGTCCGTGCCGAATATCCATCGGTCGGCTGCGATGAACACGTCGTCGTAGTCGATCGGGTGAATGGGTCGGACCATGAAATACAATTGCCTGAACACGAACACCACGATCGGGTAGCAGTACCACCGGTGCACGTGCGTCCAGAACTTGCTGGGGTGGCGCTCCGCCATCCACGCGAGGCCCAGGATGGCGGCGATGCCAGCGAGGTCGATGGCGACCAGCGTCGGCCATTGCTCCACGCGCGACGCGAAAGCAAGACACAGCGCGATCAGGAAGGACAGGAACCCGACCGAAGCGACATCAAGCGGCGTGAGGAGCGAACGAAAACGGGAGATCATGGGAGGTGAATCCGAGATTCGAAATACTAAATGCTAAACAAGCACAAGATCTGAAACGCCAAATGCGAAAGGCCGGGAAAACTCGCGAGCTTTAGTCTCACATCTTCCATCTTCCTACTTCTATCCCTTATACTCTCCTACAGCCATTGCAACATCGCTGTCGCCAGCGACAGGAACACCGTGATCCCGATGATGTCCTGGAAAGCAGTCTCGAACGGACCGGCGGTGATGGCGGGGTCGAAGCCGAGCGAAGACGAGATCATCGGCGTTGCCGTGCCGATCAAGCCGGAGAAGTTGATGGAGATGAACATCGACGTGCCGACGACGAGCCCGAACAGGAACGTCCCGTGCCAGAGCCCGGCGATGGCCCCGAGCACCAGTCCGCATGCGGATCCGATGATGAGCGTGACGATCATCTGGCGGCGCAAGGGCACCCACCAGCGTTTCGTGTCCACCTGGCCGGTGGCGATGCCCCGGACGATCATGGCGGCGGATTGGAGACCCGTGTTGCCCGAGATGGCGGAGATGATCGGCATGAACGACGCGAGGAGGATGATCTGCGACAGCGTCTTGTCGAAGAGATGGACAACGACGCCCGCGATGAGCTGAAGCATGAGCGTGATCATGACCCAGGGCAGTCGCAGGAATGCCATCTGCACGGGGGATCGCTGGCCGCCGGTGACGGTGTCGGAACCGACCATGCGCGCCATATCCTCATCGTGCTCTTCTTCCATCACGTCGACGACGTCGTCCACGGTGATGCGCCCGAGCAGTTTGCCGGCCGTGTCCGTCACGGGGAGGGAGACGATGTCGTATTTCGAGAAGATCCTCGCCACCTCTTCCTGGTCGACGTCCGGCGTGACGCTCTTGTAGTCCGGGTTCATGATCTTGTGCATGCGTTTGTTGGGCGCATACAGGAGCAGGTCGGTCAGGTTCACGGCGCCGATGAACACGCCGTTCTCGTCGACCACATAGACGTTGTAGATGTGCTTCTGAACTTTGGCGAAGCGCCGGACGACGCGGATGGCGGCCTTGACGGTATCGTTCTTGTTCACCACCGCCATTTCCTTGGCCATGAGGCCGCCGGCGGTGTTCTCGTCGTACCGGAGCAGTTCCTCCACCTGCGAGGAATCCTCGGCGTTCATCGTCTCCAGGACGCCTTCGGCCTTTTCGTCGGACAGTTCGCCCACCACGTCCGCCGCATCGTCGGAATCCATCTCCCCGACGATCTCTGTGATCCGTTCCTGCGGCAGGTTCGTGAGCAGGTGCTCGCGCGTAGGCTCGTCGAGGTCAAGCAGGACCGTGGAGGCGACCTCGTTCGGCAACATCCCGAAGACGTACGACGCATCCTCCATCCCGAGCCGATTGAGAATGTGGGCGATGTCGCCGGGGAGGAGGTCCTGGATGATGTTCAGGACGAGATAGTCCGAGCGGGACTTGACGAGATCTTCGAAGTCGCGGAAGAGCTCGTCGTCGACTTCGAGCACCTCACGCGCCTCACCCGATGGCTCAACGCGGGTCTCGTTTGTGTCCGTGGTGATCATTGGAATCTCCGTTGAAGTTCGAAATCCGAAGCGCGAACGAAATTCTCATTTCATGCTTTTCGCTTCCCTCGAATTTCAATATTCGGGTTTCTTTCTAAGTCGACTACAGCCCCAAAGTAGTCTTTCTTTTCTGAATTTCCCCCGTCAGCCGCACGAATTCCTCCGGAGTCAGTTCTTCGGGACGTTGGTCCGCAACGGATCCGAGTTCCGCGATGATGTCCTTGGCAATACCCACATACGCGAGTCCGTTCCGTATCGTCTTCCGGCGCTTCCCGAACGTGCCGCGCACGACGGTCCGGAACAGAGCGTCGTCGACGGCAGGCGCATCGCGCCGCAGGTCCAGCCGCACGACCGTCGAATCCACGTCGGGTTTCGGATAGAAGCAGTTGCGGGAAACCCCAAAGAGCCGTCGAGGCACCGCGTAATGCTGCACGAATACGGAGAGGATGCCGTACGCTTTGGTACGTGGCACGGCAACGAGTCGGTCGGCCACCTCTTCCTGCATCATGAGCGTCGCATCGCGGACCGCGTCCCGCTGGTCCAAGACCCAGAACAGGATCTCACTCGTGATGTAGTATGGGATGTTGCCCACGACACGGATTGGACCTCCCCGTTCGGCGGCAAGCGCCTGGGCGTCGACCGTGAGCACATCCGCCTCGCGCACATCGACCCGTTCCCCAAATCGTTCCCGCAGTTGTTCGACGGCCCGATGGTCGACCTCAATGGCGGTCAACCGGCATGCCTCGGCGAGGATCCTGGTCAGCGCTCCCGGACCGGGACCGATCTCCACCACGGCGTCGTCGGGATGAAGGTCGAGGGACGCGACGATCTTCCGGATGATGTTGTCATCCTGGAGGAAGTTCTGGCCGAGATGTTTCTTTGGAGAGAGCAATGGAGTAGTCAGGTGTCAGGTAGTAGGTATTGAACGAATGCACAAATCTACGCATGGAATGGCGGAAATCGTATGCTGATGGAAAAACGTTTACCGCCAAGCACTCCATCCCACCCATCTTTTCTTGGCATCTTGGCGGTACGGTCTTTTCATGCGCAGAGGTCGATTATTGGATCCAGGACTCTTCCTGCACTGAATTGCGCTGTGAGAAGTAGTTTGTCGCTGCGCGACAGTCGTGTTGGGCCTCTGGCGACCTTGCATCTGCCTCAATTTCGCCGCATTTTCTCCGTATGGCGAAGACAGTCCGACGCGCATTGACGGCTCCGCAGGTCTCCGTGGTCATTCCTCTTCTTAATGAGGAGGAATCGCTCCGGGAGCTCCACACACGCCTGAAAGCCGTCTTTGCTCAGATGCGGTCGACCTACGAGATCATCTTTATCGACGACGGCAGTACCGACGGGTCATTCTCGATTCTGCGCGAACTGCACAAGGCCGACCGGAACATCAAGGTCATTCGGTTCCGCAGGAATTTCGGTAAATCCGCCGCTTTGTCGGTCGGATTCCGGGAAGCGCAGGGGGATTTCATCATCACGATGGACGCCGACCTCCAGGACGACCCCGACGAGATCCCCGGATTGATCGAGGCCATGGGCGATTCGTTCGATCTCGTCTCCGGATGGAAGAAGAAGCGCTACGACCCGATCACGAAGACCATTCCGTCCAAGTTCTTCAATTTTGTGACGGGACAGATGACGGGCATTCCCATCCATGATTTCAACTGCGGCCTGAAAGCCTACCGGCGGGATGTCGCAAAATCCGTGCACGTCTACGGCGAGCTCCATCGCTACATTCCGGCACTGGCCCACTGGGCAGGATTCCGGGTGACGGAAAAGGTCGTGCAACACCATGCGCGCAAGTACGGAGCGACGAAGTTCGGGCTCAACCGGTTCATCTACGGGTTTCTCGATCTGCTGACGGTACTCTTCACGACCCGGTACATCCGGCGTCCGCTCCATCTGTTCGGGATCTGGGGCATGGTCTCGCTCGCAATTGGCACGCTCATCGACGGCTGGCTGTCGGTCGAGTGGTTCATGGGACGCACGTCGCTCAGCAACCGGCCGCTCTTTCTGCTAGGCTTCCTGCTCATCATTGTCGGCGTTCAGTTCATCTCCATCGGCCTGCTCGGTGAAATGATGTCGCGGCAGGAGAAGGACGAAGAGACGTATTCCATCCAGGAGATCCTGAAGTAGGGTCCCGAACAGCCTCATCCTTGGAAGAAGAGTTTCTCGCAGCGCCGCAACGGACGCAACGACCGCAACGAAAGTGTTTTTGAACGAAAGCCGTATCTCTTTATTCGCTGCGAACGCCGCGTTCGCCGCGTGAAATACCACACAGAATTCCGTGCCTTCCGCCCGCCTCACCCTGAAGACTGATTGCCGTCATTTCCGCGGCGACGTTCCGTGCCGTCCGCACAAGGAGCACGGGGTCCACTGCGTCGATGACCGCGGCAAGGTCTGTCCACACTACGACCAGGTCCGCTACCGCATTCTCATCATCAAACTCGGTGCCCTCGGCGACGTGATCCGCACGACACCGCTCTTGACCAAGCTGCGCCAATCCTATCCCGGGGCTTTCATCACCTGGCTCACGGCGTCTCCGGAAGTGCTGCCGTCGCAGGTGGACGAGCCGTTGGAATACACCCTTCCCTCCGTCGTGGCGCTCCGCTCCCGTCCGTTTGACCTGCTGTTGAACCTCGACAAGGACCGTGACGCCTGCGCGCTGGCGAGCCAGATCACGGCGAAGCAGAAGAAGGGATTCATTCTCCGCGACGGTATCATCGCACCCGCCACGCCCGAGGCGGAACACAAGTATCATACGGGCATCTTCAACGATATCAGCCAGGCCAATCGGAAGTCGTACCCCGAAGAGATCTTCGAGATGTGCGGATTCCGGTTCAGCGGAGAGAAGTACATCCTCGAACCTCCGCCGTCGCCGGAGAAGCCCTGGAAGCTCGACCGGAAGAAACCGATCGTCGGTCTGAACACGGGTTGCGGCGGACGCTGGACGTCGCGCCTCTGGGCGGACGAGAACTGGGCGGTGCTGGCGCGGGCATTGGGAAAGGCCGGCTACGAGGTGGTGTTGCTTGGCGGTGCGCAGGAGGATGCGAAGAACCGCGCCCTGGCGAAACGCTCCGGAGCGAAGTACCTCGGCCATTTTCCGTTGCGCGAATTCTCGTCACTCGTCAATGCGTGCGACCTCGTCGTGACGAGCGTAACGATGGCGATGCACATCACCATCGGTTTGGGCAAGAGGATCATCCTCTTCAACAATATTTTCAATCGGTACGAGTTCGAGTTGTACGGCCTCGGCGAGATCGTGGAGCCCGCACAACCGTGCCAGTGCTTCTACCGACCCGCCTGCATCAACCGCTCCTATCGGTGCATGGAGCATCTCTCCGTCACGACGGTCCATGCCGCGGTCCAGCGTCACCTGCCGGCGCCCGTCGCGAAACGCGGTCGGCATGCAAAGCGCTGATCCGCCCCCCCCCCCGGGCCCGCCCCCCCACACCCCACCCCACTGCCGGCGACGCGCTCATACCCGGACTCGCCCGGCTGGCGCTACGGGACGGGCGGGAAAAGTGGGTGGGCGACGACCACGACCACCACTGCGTGCTCGTCCCGATCGAGTGGTTCGTACGGCGGGAGGCCGAGTGAGCCGGCGGTGGCTCCCGGCGCCGGCGTGAGGCGCTTCGCCCCACCCCGCCGGAAGGCCCCGCTCCGGGCCCGTGTTCCACGTGGAGTAGCCGCGCGGCGACCG
>CAYIHQ010000128.1:0-6512 GCA_964362905.1 uncultured Ignavibacteriaceae bacterium | reverse complement strand
AGGGCGTGCTCGTCCTTCGGAAAATGCGCCGGCACCCAGTCGAGGATCACGCCGATGCCGTTCGCATGACAGTGGTTGACGAAGTACATGAATTCCTGCGGAGCACCAAACCGGCTCGTCGGCGCGAAATAGCCGCTCACCTGATATCCCCACGACCCGTCGAATGGATGCTCCATCACGGGCATGAGCTCGATGTGGGTGTAGCCCCGCTCCTTCACATAGTCGACCAGAAGATGCGCCAGCTCTTTGTACGTGTGCCAGCGATTGTCTTCGAATACGTTGCGCATCCATGAACCGAGATGCACCTCATATATCGACACCGGACGGCGGGTTTCCAGGTCGCGCTCCCGCTGGCGCAGCCATTCGGCATCGTCCCACACAAACCCTTCGAGCGAATTGACGACGGACGCCGTGCGGGGCCGGTATTCCATTTGGGTCGCGTATGGATCTGTCTTGTCGAGAAGTGTTCCGTCCTTCGACCTCACCTGAAATTTGTACAGATCTCCATTGCCCACGCCCGGCATGAACAACTCCCAGATGCCGGATGATCCCAGCACGCGCATCTGGTGCTTTCGCGGATCCCAGGAATTGAATCCTCCAATGAGGCTGACACTCCGGGCATTCGGGGCCCAGACGGCAAAGAGCACACCGTCGACTCCGTTCACGCGGCGCGGATGTGCGCCCAATTTCTCGTAGATGCGGTGATGGTCTCCGGCGTTGAAGAGATAGCGGTCCTCGTCGGTCAGAACAGGCAGGAACGAATACGGGTCGGCAGCTTCCCAGTATCCCCCTGCTTTCCAGGAGAACCTCAGGGTGTACGCGAAGACATCCTTCGCTTCGGGAAACCAGCCTTCGAAAAACCCATCCGGATGCCGAAGCTGCATCGGCATGGGTGCCTTGCCGCCGACGGGTACGACGTCGACCGATGCCGCATCGGGCGCGCACACACGCACCGAGACTCCTTCAGCCCCCTTGAGCTTGACCGGGTGCATCCCGAGTACGGTGAACGGGTCATGATGGTCGACGGAGAGGATGAGATTGACATCCTCCTGCGAGACAGTCGTGAAAACGCTTGGCGATTTTTTCGGCATGATCGTGCTTTCGGGTCAACGTCGCCGCCGAACGCCGTATAGGCGGTGACGAACGATGTACTTTTCAACGCTAGGCGGGACGATGAAACGGATCGATCGCCTGCGGTGCTGCAGGCGGCGAATCAGCGTGGAAGAGAGATCCAGAAGACCTCCCTCGATCACCTCAGCTCGCGTACGCCTCAGGAGGCGCCGATCCAGCGGAAACCCGGGTCGCACATACACGGAGATCCGACACAAACTGAGCAATACTCCGGGTTCCTTCCACGAAAAAAAATCCTGCAAATTGTCACTCCCGAGGAGCAACCAGATCTCCTTCCGGGGGAAGACCGACCGGAGAAACCGGACGGTATCGACTGTGTACGACAATCCACCCTTCCGGATCTCGAAGTCGGACGCATGAAAGCGCGGAACGCCACGCACAGCGGCCCGAACCATGGCCAAGCGGTGACGAGCTGGAGTTGCCCGCGCCGTCCGCTTGTGGGGTGCCTGGGCAGCCGGCATGAACAGGATGCGTTCAAGCCCAAGTTGTTCCCGGGCTGCCTCTGCGATGATCAGGTGGCCGACGTGCGGGGGGTCAAACGTGCCACCGAAGAGCCCTACTCGGCCGTGGTGAGTTCCTTTCGCGGACATCAGATCACCGACCTGTAGGCTGCAAGCGTGGCTTCAACTGTATTCTCCCAACGATAGGTGACAGCCCTACTTATGCCCCGTTTGCGAAGGTCTTTTTGCAGCGATGAGCTTGAGAAGAGAGTGGCAATTCCAGCCGCCAGATCCAAGGCATCACCGGGTTTCACTAGGACCGCTGCATCTCCGACAACCTCGGGCAATGACGAGACATTGCTGCAAACGATAGGAACTCCACAAGCCATCGCCTCTACGAGGGGTAGCCCAAATCCCTCCCAGAGTGACGGCATCGCAAGCATCTCCGCCCCACAGTAAAGCGGGGGTAATTCGTCGATAGGTATTCCGCTGACCACCTTCACAAGTTCAGTTATTCCTAACCCAGAAGCCAAGCCATGAATCCTTGTCTTGTCAACCTGAGTACCACCAGCAATGACAAGGCTCAAATCATTATACTGACGAGAGATAGTCTTCATTGCTTGAAGTAATTGCACGATGCCCTTATGGGGTTTGGGATTTCCAACGAAGAGGACATACCTGTCAGGCAGCCGGTGCTTCTGGCGAATGAGGTCGATCCGCTCCTGGGAACAGGGTCGAAACGCCGGATCTACACCGAGGGGAATGACCTTGATGCGGTGCTCATGTGCGTGGAAAAGAGAGACGAGGTCGGCTTTCGTCGCCTCCGATGGGGTCACCACCAATACGGCAGTCCGCAAGGCGTGTGCAACCATGAACTTCGCATAAGCCCTCTGGATCGGCGAGAATATGGCTGGGAATCGAAGTTGGATGAGGTCCTGTACTGTGACGATCGTCGGAATCCCTGGAGACAGCGGAACAGTGTAATGGGGCGAGTGGAAAAGGTCGCATCTGCTGCCTCGTACCTCTGCGCCCATTCGAAAGAATTCTCCCAGGCCGTATGGGCGATACGGAACGCTCCTGAAGGACCAGTTCTGCGGGATGGACAATCGCCCGGCCCCATCTCTCAACCCGAAGAGGGTGAGTGATGGTTGAGAAGGATGGACAGCAAAACCGTCGAGAAGAGCTCGGATATACGTCCCGATGCCGTAGTCCCCGAACTTCCTCGCATCAAATGCGATCTTCAGCATGGCTTTTGGCCGCGATTCCAGACCCACAACGTCCTGCGATGAAGGAATCCCCTCGGAGCGCAGGTGGCCGGGGTGAGTGGATTCGCGCAACGCCTCCACCTCTCGTTGCTTGGCGCGCACGATCTCATCCAGGCGGCTCATTCGTCGTCCGCCGCCGATACTCGCGGAATACGGGTCACCCGGACCTGGCGTATCCGTCGCGCGGTCTTGCTCGCGATAACGAACACAAGGTCGTTGTACCGGACCTCCTCATTCACGTCCGGCAACTTTCCGGAGACCTTCTGCAGAAAGCCGGCGAGGGTCTCGTAGTCGGCGGCCTCCGGAATGCTGACACCGAATTGCTTATTGAACGCCGCGATGTTGATGGTGGCGTCCACGAACGTCTTGTCCCCCGTCGTAAGGATCGGACTCTTCTGGATCTCGTCGTATTCGTCGTGGATCTCACCGACGATCTCTTCGATGATATCCTCCATCGTCACGAGACCTTCTGTGCCGCCGAATTCGTCCACGACGATCCCGATGTGCGTCTTCGACGCCTGGAACTCCCGCATGAGTTCGCTGATCTTCTTGGACTCCGGAATGAACAGCGGAGGCCGGATAATATCCTCGAGGATGATGAGGTTCCGGTATTCGAGAAGGCTCAGAAGATCCTTCGTGTAGATGACACCCACGATCGTATCGACCGTGCCGCGGTAGACCGGGTATCGGGAATATCCCTCCTCGATGACCCGGTGGATCAGCGCATTCGGAGACATCGCAAGGTCCACGGCCACGATGTCCGGCCGGGGGACCATGATCTCCTTGACCGTGATATCGGAGAACGCAAAGATGCTCCGGATCAACTCGTGCTCTGTCTTGTCGATCGCACCGCTTCGCGTGCCGGCATCGATGACGAGCCTGAGTTCCTCCTCGGACAAATCCGCTCCGCTGAAACGTCCGCGGAACACCAACTTCTTGACGATATCTTTGAGATGTTGGATCATGCGAATGAACGAGTTGCCTCCGACCACCGTGCCAACAGCGATGCCGCCGCCCCCGATCGGACCGCCGCCAGGGACTGCTCCACACCTTCGCGGAGACTGGAACTCAGGCCGGCGGCTACCAATGCCGCGGCCGCGGCGGAAACGTTGATGTGGTCGAACCGATCCTGCGGTAACGGATGCGTCGCCAGGAACCGTTCCAGAGATCCGCCACGACCACTGCCACATGCACGCTCCATCTCAGCCAGCGCATACCAATCCTCGTTCAATACATGATCGACATTAAACAAAGTCCCTGGGCAGGAGCCGACGCCCCCGCTGCGCGGCGGTCCTTCGCGGTCAGGATCGTTTCCCAATCCTCCCAGGGACGATACCCCCGGGCGACATCAACCATGGTCCCGACCAGCGCCCGCACCATACCGTAGAGAAACCTGTTGGCAGTGATCGAGAATTCAAGACGCCCTTCGTTCCGGGTCCACACCGCTTCCGCGACCCGGCAGACGTCATGATCCGTCTCCGCGTCGAACTTGGCGAAGGACGTGAAGGCGTGCTCTCCGCGGATGCGGGCCGCGCAGCGCTCCAGCAGATCATCGTTGAGCCGATAGGGACAGTTCCACACGAAGCGTCGTTCGAGTGCCGTCGGCCGTTGTAGGATCGTGTACTGATAGTGCCGTGCATGAGCGCTGAAACGGGCGTGAAACTCCTGCGGGACCACTTCGGTTCCCAGCACCACCACATCGTGGGGGAGAACGCCGTTCAACGAACGCTGCAATGCCTCCGGGCGGAATTCCTTCTCCAATGCCACGCTCGCCACCTGGCCCGCCGCGTGTACGCCTGAGTCCGTTCGTCCTGCCCCGGCAACGCGCACGGAGCCGCCGGTGATCTGGGCCAGGCCGCGCTCGAGTTCTTCCTGCACCGTTCGAGCATTGGGCTGTATCTGCCATCCCGAAAAGTCTGTTCCGTCGTATTCAAGCGTGATCTTCCAGTTCGCCATGGCGGGCACCGCGTCCGCGTTCGTGGGCCGACCGACTTCCGAACTCACCACCGCTGCTGGAAGGACAGTGTCAGCGCCGGTGCCCCCAGGGCATCGACGCCGGCATTCATTCCGATTCCCCATTCCGCACGACGAGCGGCACGATTCGCTGCAGCGGCACCGCGACCGGCGGCAAACGCCGAGATCACACGATTGACGACCAGGCCTGCGATCACGAATTTCGCGGATTGAAAGATCCGGTCGCTGCGAATGCGCTCGTCCTTGAATCTCTGGCGCTCGGCGTCCGAGGTCCACGACCAGGCATAGGCGGGATCGGCATAGATCTGGTCGAACTCCCGGTTCCGCAGCTTCGTTTGGTTGTAATCGTCGACGGTCAGGAAATTCCCGATGTTCACCTCGAAATCTTCGTCCTTCCCCGAGAACGAGATGCCCGCCATCTGCGAACCGAACGCACGAGCGTCGTTTCGCACCCACGACCCGTGCAGTCGCAGCGCGGCGTACGTCACCCACAACGTTCCTTCCGCCGCCAGCGAATACCGTCCGGATTCCCCAAAATTCCCCGCATACCACTCACCCAAGCCCGGTATCAGGACCGAGCCTGCGATCGCAAGAAAGAGCGACTTCTTGCCCGGGGCGGATTCCGATTGTGGAGGCACCGGAACGACCGGGACTCTTCCCTCGGAAAGCCGCCACTGTCCCAGCGTTGGTGTGGCCAGCAGCAGGATCCCGCACATGATGGTCAAAGCCCTATGCCGCATATGAAGCGCCCCTTTCCTGTGCACGATGGTCCGACACTGGAGTGCCGACGCATGAATCATGATCTGCTGAGAGGATCCTGACGGGGATCCGACCGTGAGGCCGAACCTCCATCGAATCCCATTCGACCCGCACATAGTGCTCCGTGAGGCCCGTGTTCCATCCTCGCTCTGTCCGCCCTTCGACGAGGACGTCGACGATGCGGTCGATAAATCGCTCGTGGAACAATCTCCGCTTGCGCTCGCTCAACGACCGCAGACGCTCGCTCCGTTCCGCCCGCTGTTGCATCGGAACCGGAAGGGGTAACGCCAGTGCCGCCGTCCCCGGCCGCTCCGAGTAACTGAACACATGCAGATAGGAGACGGGGAGTTCATTCAGAAGGGCTTCGGTCTCGCCAAATTCATCCTCCGTCTCCCCGGGGAATCCCACGATGACATCCACGCCGATCCCGGCATCCGGGACAGCGGCCGTGATACGCCGCACCCGGTCCACATACCATTCGGACCGGTAGCGACGTCGCATGCGCGCGAGCACCGGATTCGACCCTGACTGGAGCGGGATGTGCCAATGTTTACACAGCTTCGATTCCGCCAGCCAGAATGCCAACAACTCATCACTCAGGAGATTCGGCTCGATTGAGCTGATCCGCAGCCGTTCAAGCCCTCCGATGGCTGTCAGCGAACGAAGAAGCCGTACGAGCGACTGCCCTCCGCGCGAACCATAGTCTGCCGTGTTCACGCCGGTGAGAACGATCTCCTGGTAGCCTTCGTCCACTAATTGTCGCGCTCCTTCGAGTACCGCCTCCTCCGGGACACTTCGACTCGCTCCACGCGCCTCCGGGATCGTGCAGAACGCGCAGGTGTAGTCGCAGCCGTCCTGGATCTTGAGAAAGGCGCGGGTCCGGCCAGCGCCCGCCGAGGTCGCTGGCGCCGCCTCGACCGCTCCCCGCACATCGCTTCGCACA
>CAYIHQ010000127.1:0-6529 GCA_964362905.1 uncultured Ignavibacteriaceae bacterium | reverse complement strand
CAGCGTCACCGTTCGGTCAGCCGTCGCAGAGCCGGCCTCGACCGATCCGAAATCTACCGGCGACGGTGAGACCGATGCCAGCGGCACAGATGGAGCCGTCCTGAAGCTGCTGCCAGTCGACCAGGGACCAGTCCCTCCAGCGTTCTTTGCGCGCACACGCCAGTAGTATTGAATGTCGAAGGACAGGCCCGAAGGACTTGCGGTCGTTGAGGTCAATGTTGAGTCCTGCACCGCGATGACCGCGAAGTTCGAAGCGATTGAGATCTGGAGATGATACGTTGAGGCAGCCGACACTGCGCCCCACGAGAACGTGATGCTCGGCAGCAGATTCTGTGCATTGTCGGCCGGATTCGTCAGTGCCGGCGCGGCAACCGGAGGTGCCACGACCGTATGGAATTGACGAATGGCCGAGTATCCACTGACTCCGCCTGCGTTCTCTGCCTGGACCCGCCAATAGTACTGCACATCATACGACAGTCCGGCAACATTGTGCGTTGTCCCAGTCAGGTTCGCAACCTCTTGTAGACCGGACGTGAATCCAGGATCCGTCGAGATCTGCAACCGGTACGATTGCGCACGCGTTGACGCTGTCCAGGCAAATGAGACAGTCGTCGACAGACCAATGGCATTGTCCGCCGGAGTGAGCAGCGTCGGGATCGTCGGCGGCTCGATCACGGTCTGGAATGTTCGAACCGCAGACCAGCCAGAAGTCCCGCCCGCGTTCGTCGCGCTCACTCTCCAGTAGTACTGCGTCAAGTACGGGAGTGGCCCGATGGTAAGCACAGTATCGGTCCAGCCTGTTTGACCGATTGGGACTGAGGAAAAGTTGGAATTTTGCGACACCTGGATCGTGTAAGAAGCCGCACGAGCAGCCGACCGCCAAACCAGATTGAGCGTAAGCGGCAGCCCCGTGACCCCGCTGTCCGGAGCCGCCAGCACCGGCACTGCCGGCGATTGGATGACTGTCGTGAATGAACGGGACGGCGAATAGGAGCCTGCGCCTCCGGCGTTGTGCGCACGCACGCGCCAATAGTAGAGAGTATTGTACGTCAGCGTGACTTGGCGTGACGTGCCTGCGATCGTCGAGTCGACGAAATACAGCGTCGAGAAATTGCTCTGTTCAGAGACGTCGAGACGGTATGACGACGCCCGATTTGCCGAACTCCACGAGAAGTCCATGGCGACCGGCTGATTCGTGGAACCGGCCAACGGAGACGCGAGCGACGGTACATCCGGAGCCGCGATGATCGTACGGAACTTCCACACCGAAGAGTAGGACGAGGTGCCGCCAGCGTTGGTCGCAGAGACACGCCAGTAGTACGTCGTATCGTTGAACAACGGTCCGACCGACAGCGTGGTATCTGTGAGTCCGGATTGATCGGTCACATTCACGCCGAAGTTCGAAAAGAGCGAGACCTGCACGCGGTACGAGACCGCGCGCAGAGCCGTTCGCCACGAAAGCAGGGCCGTTGTGGGGTTCGACGTGGATAACGTATCCGGTCGCACCAGCGTCGGCGCCAACGGCGGTTCGATGATCGTGCGGAACATCCGTCGATCGGAGTACGCACTCGCACCGCCGGCATTCTGACCGCGGACCCTCCAATAATACCGAGTGCTATAACTCAGCGGTCCGACGCCTCGGGACGTGCCGGTGATCGCTGAATCCGAGAAGGCAAGTGCCTGGAAGAGAGAATCCGTCGAGACCTCCAGACGGTACGACGTGGCACGGGCCGCGGCAGACCAGGAGAACGGCAATGTCACCGGCTGGTCGAGCGCCGAGTCCACGGGCGCCACGGCGATGGGCACATCAGGTACCGAGACGACGGTCCTGAATGTCCAGACCGGGGCATATGCGCTGCTGCCTCCGGTATTCTGCGACCGGACTCGCCAGAAGTACTGCAGGTCATTGCCCAACCCGGCGAATGCACGGCTCGTGTCGGTGACTGTACTGTCGTTGACGAGCGAGGTTGTGAAGCTGCTCGACGTTGACAGTTGGACATGGTAGCGTTCTGCCCGTGCGGCCGGTTTCCACGTCGCTGTCACGGCGACCGGCGTATTCACAGCAGCGCTATCAGGCGCGGCAAGGACTGGCACATCCGGAGCGTTGACAATGGTGGTGAATCGACGCGTTGCTGAGTACGCTGTGGTTCCCCCGACGTTCTTCGCCCTCACCCGCCAATGATAGGTGCGGGCATTCTGGAGCGAACTCAGGGCCTTCGAGGTCCCGGCCAGTGTGCTGTCGTCGAACGTGATGACGCTGAACGAATCGTTTTCGGCCACCTGCAGGCGGTACGAGCTGGCCCGCGCTGAGGCATTCCAGGACAAGGTGATGGCCGTCGGCTGATTTGTCGCGCTGTCGGCAGGAGTCGTCAATGTCGGATCGGCCGGCGCTGCGATAATGGTGGTGAATTGCCGGGCCGTCGAGTACGCGCTGGTCCCTCCGACATTCTTTGCACGCACGCGCCAGTAGTATGGTGTCAGGTTCGCCAGACCGTTCACGGCCGTCGACGCACCCGTGAGGGTGCTGTCCTCGAACGACAGGACGGCAAATGTGTTGCTGGCCGAGACCTGGAGATGATACGTGGTCGCCCGAGCGGCGGTGTTCCACGCAAGGGTCAACGCCACAGGCTGGTCGGCGGCTGCATCCGCCGGCGTGGCCAGCGTCGGGACGTCCGGCGTATCCACGATGGTCCGGAAGAAGCGCGAGCTGGTGTAGGCGCTCGTGCCGGTCACGTTTTGCGCCCGCACTCTCCAATAGTAGATGGTATCATGCTGCAGGGTCGAGACGACCCTTGAAAGCCCCGCGATCGTGGAGTCTTCGAACGCCAGCGTGGAGAAATTCGCCACCAGTGAGACTTGGAGTCGATATGTTTCCGCATTAGCGCCGGCGGTCCAGGCCAGCGTGGGCGTCACGGACACACCAGTGGCGGCGCTATCCGGAGAACTGAGAAGCGGCAGGCCGGGAGCGGCCAACGCGGTCGTAAATACTCGATCCGCTCCGAACGTCGTTCCTGATTCGTTCGTCGCGAGGAGTCGATAGTGATAGGCCGTGTTCGGGTTCAGTCCGGGCAGATTTGCCGTGCGAGCCAGGAACGATGCGCCTGCCCCGAGAGCTGTCGAGCTGGTCTGAGATCCGTACGACGTCGTCGTGCCGTATTCGAAGTAGGCATCGGTCGCCAATGAGTTCGGGTTGACGTACCCCGTCATAGTCGCAGCAGTCGCGGTCACACCCGTCGCTTCCGTCGAGAAGACGGACGGAACGTAGTTTGTGATCACACGTCGGATACGGTGGTTGCCCCAGTCGGCAACGTAGAGTGTTGATGTCGGGTCGGAGACGACGCTGCGCGGTTGTGTGAAACGAGCTGAGCTGGCCGTATCGTCGACCATCCCGGGTTGAAGCGCCGCGCCGGCAATGGTGCTCACGATCCCTGCGGTCGAGATGCGGCGGAGGGTGCTGTTGTCCCGATCGACGACAAAGATGTTACCGGCATTGTCCGCCGTCAGGCCCGTGGGCAGATTGAACGTCGCGACCGCGTTGGGCCCATCTGTCGACCCCGGCGTCGCCGGTCCGAGACCGGTCACGGTCGAAACCGTGACTGTACTACCCGAGCCAAACACAATCCTTCGGATCGCGTTGTTGTCGCGGTCTGCGACAAAGAGATTTCCTAGCGCATCAAGAGCGACCGCGGAAGGAGCATCAAATTTGGAGCTCGCACCCACGTTGGTGAATCCCGCCGTGCCAGATGCGCTCCCCACAACAATCGCAACAAATCGGGACGGTGAGATGCGCCGGATGACGTTGTTATCGCGGTCCGCCACGTAGAGATTGCCCTGGCGGTCGAATGCCAGGCCCGCGGGGCCGTTCAACTCCGCCGACGTACTGTCCCCATCCGCGATGCCGGGAGTGCCGCTTCCCGCATACACCGTCTTCACGCCTGCCGGAGTGATGCGATACACCCGGTGAGTCGAAACGGACGAGGCGAAGATGTTGCCGACTGAGTCCACGGCCACCCCGGTCACAGTCCCCATGCCCGTCGCCAGCGTTGTGACGGCCCGGGCAGGTGTGATCTTTCGAACACTGCCATTGCCTCCGTCGGCGACATAGACGTTGCCGAGGACATCGATGACCACACCTTCAGGGAAGCTGAATTGTGCCGCGGCGCCTGTACCATCCACGGAACCCTGCGCGCTACCCGCGAGGGTGGTGGCAGTGGCCACCGGAGGAGCCGAAGAGGTCGTCGCGAACGCGGACGCACTCCTGGGGCTCTCATAGTTCGCGACATCCACGGCCGTGATGCGGTAGAAGTACTGTGTCGCCGGCAAAAGGTCGGAGTTCGAGTACGTCGTCGACGCGGTCGAGTCGATCAAGGCCATCGTCGTCGAATCAACGCCACGATAGATCCGGTAGCGGGCAAGCGGGGATGCACCTCCACCGGTTTGCCAGCTCAGGTTGATCGTGGTACCAGCCGCACCAGCCGATAACGCGCGTGGCGGCAACTGCAGGTTGAACTCCGATGGTTGCCGGGCGATCGACGACATCCGAACTTCGTCGAGTCCGCCCGTGTAGTAGTCCGTGCCTGGTGATGTGGGAATGGCACCAATACCCAGAAACTCGGCGCCGATCGTCAGAGGACCGGTCGCTGCCGTCGTGGAGACGAGGATGCCGTTCACATAGAGCAGCAATTGTGTTCCGGTGTAGACACCGGCAACATGCGACCACACTCCCGCCGGCAAGGCTGACGGACTGGACACGGTCGCAACGGGCTGGAACACCTGGAAGGTCGGAATCCTGCCTGCTGCGATCCTCAACCCATATCCGGATGACGCCGTCGTATCCTTTCGCACCAACGTTCCGAGCGAACCGACTGAGGGATTGACCCAAGCTTCGACGGTGAAGGGACCAGAAAAGATGTGATACGACCGACTGCCGAAGCGGGAATACTGAGAACCCGAGAGGCTTCTCCCCTGGCCGAACTTGCCGCTCACAACAGTGAATCCGTTGAAGTTGACACCCGCCTGCCCATTCGGGGTTGCATCGACCGTGTAAACCTGACCAGCTGCTTCAGCGAACGGCAGGAGAACCACCGTGGCGGTGTCACTGCTTCCGTACTCGCCAGCTACCCGCGCGTGGGGAACAGCTGACCTGGAAAATGAGAACGGACTTTCATTCCCAGCGAGATCCACCGCCTTGACGTAGTAGACCACCTGGATACTATCCGTCAGTCCAAGATTGACGTAGGATGTCGTCGCCGAACTCACGCTGTCCAATCGCGGGGGATTCGCGGTTGGGAGCGAATTTCGGAAGATCACATATCGCGCGATGTCGGGTTCTGTATTGGCTGTCCAACGGAGATCGACACGGCCGCTGGATTCGCTGATCGTCGGATTCGCCACCTGAACGGGTGCCGTATTGTCAATATTGTTTCGAAGGATCGTCACGAACGCTGAGTTCTGGTGCCCTGCCACGACGTCCAAGTCTCCGTCACCGTCGAAATCGCCTGTGGCCAACTGCCATGGATTGGCACCGACGTCGTTGAACGAAGTCTCGCTGAAGCTGCCGGAACCGTTATTCGCGAGGATCCGGACCCGGTTCTGTCCGTTGTCGGCGACCACAATATCTACCACGCCGTCTCCGGTGAAGTCGCCAACGCCAAGTCCGCGGATATCCGAACCCACCGTGAACATTGACGTGCCCAGCAATCCGCCCGAGTTGTTGAGGCGATCGATCCGCACATTGTTGCTGGTCCCGCTGAGTCCGGTGATGATGTCGTTGTTGCCGTCTCCGTTGATGTCCGCCGTTGCAATGGCATAGGCGCCACCACCGAGTGCGATCCCAAGCTCATACACAAAGCCGGAGCCCGTATTGCGGTACCACCGGGCTGTCCCGTCGACCGAAGCGGTCAGCGCTACGTCGAGCTTGCCGTCGCGATTGAGGTCAGCCAACGCCACGCCGGCGGGGCCGTTGCCGGCTGATCCGTAGGTGGTGGGAGCGAATTCACCTGCCCCATTGTTCATCAGGACGTTGAAACTCAAGGAACCGGCATTCGTGACCACCAGGTCCGTGAAACCGTCGCCATTGAGATCGCCCGCCGCGATGCCGTGCGGACTGGCACCCACCGGGTATGATTGCGGCGAGCTGAAGTTGCCGCCTCCGGTGTTCTGCCAGACCACGACGCTGCCGGTGGCCATCGTCGTCACCGCTAGGTCCAGCCACCCATCTCCATGAATATCCGTCAGGACAATACCGAAGGGACCGCCAGGTTGAGGCAGTGTATTCGTGGGGACAAGGTCTCCCCTGCCGTCATTTCGATACACCGAGATATTCTCGCCAGCGCTGTTCGCCGACACAACATCGATGTCACCGTCGTTGTCGATGTCGCCAGCGGCGATCTGCGACGGATTGCCTCCGGACGACGTGACGTTCGTCGCCACCATCACTCCAGTACCGCCAATGCCCGCAATGCGGAACCGCGCGACCATCGGTGCGGCAAGACTGTCGCCATTGGCATTGGTCAGCCCGCGCCGAACG
>CAYIHQ010000126.1:0-6601 GCA_964362905.1 uncultured Ignavibacteriaceae bacterium | reverse complement strand
CCTACCCTGCTGCAAGATCGACTCAGCGGCTAGGAGGCGGTAGGAATCGCGAAACCGAACAGGAAGGGCACGGTATCGAATGATCAGAAGCGATGAGGCGGGAGCGGGCCTCAGGAGTGCACGCACGTGGGGGGCGAGAACGACCCTGCCAGCCGAGAGATCAATTCGGTAGTCACTCCCCGGCCTGAGCAGGGAAGTTCCCTCCAGAGAGATAGTCTCGGTTCCATTTTGCACAAAGCGGGATGTTGTGAAGACGACAGAGTCGACTGGAGTGATGCGCAATGAGTCGACGAGAAAAGTGGAAGGCACGGCCTGAGCCGGGAGGCTCGTCGGAAGGAGGAGAACCGCGCCAGCTGCTACGAGGACGGTAGCGGGGAACCACCGGAAGTGGGGACGTGCCATCGTAGCAGAATTACATCGATCCTCCAACCAATGAGGGTTCGACGGGGTGAGGTGAAAATTCTATGTCACTTCCACGACCATTGTGCCGAAGGAGGGACTCGAACCCTCACACGGTGTGAGCCGTACTGGATTTTGAGTCCAGCGCGTCTGCCAATTCCGCCACTTCGGCAAATCTCAGATGCCTGGTTTCTGATCGCGAAGCCTGCGCAAATATTCTTTCCCCGACCCGCCTTTCAGGAATTTCTCCCGTCTGCGAGCCTCACCACGCGTGGGATGGCTTTCGATCAACAAGACTCTGAACGGACGATACGCCCGCGTGGTCCGTTCCCGACCAGCCTCATGCCTCCGGACTCGCGCAGGTACGTCGTGCGTGAGCCCGACATAAATGTAGTTCCTCACGAGACTCACCAGAACATACACGAACCACATTCCCCTCTCCCAGCACCATGTCCAGCGCGCCTGCCTGCCCGCCCAACAAGACGGCGGGTAAACCGGCAGGCAGGTCTGCCAATTCCCTGCCCGACTGACCAACGTCAGTTGGGCAGGCGGGCGCCACTTCGGCCAATGCGTAAAATATACTCATTCGCTCCTGCGGGAACAACTTTTCTCCTTGATTCTTGCCCAAAAAAGGGGAAACATCATTCCATTGTCAATGTCGTCATGTCCAACCGGAGGAAGATCGCATGAACAAACTCTTCGCCACGAAGCCGATGGAGAAACTGCTGTCGGAGGCACAGGAGACGGGTGAACACAGTCTCAGGCGCGTCCTCGGTCCGCTGAATCTGGTGACACTGGGTGTTGGCGCGATCATTGGGGCCGGTATTTTCGTTCTGACCGGTCAGGCGGCGGCGCAACATGCCGGTCCAGCTATCATGCTCTCCTTCGTTCTGGCGGGCATCGCGTGTGCATTCGCAGGGCTGTGCTACGCGGAGTTCGCCTCCCTTATTCCGATTGCAGGATCTGCCTACACCTATGGCTATGCGACGCTCGGAGAACTGGTGGCGTGGATCATCGGGTGGGATCTTGTGTTGGAATACGCGCTCGGGGCGGCCACCGTGGCCTCCGGCTGGAGCGGCTACTTCGTCAGTTTTCTTCAGGACTTTGGCATCTATCTGCCGCCCGAACTGACGGCAACCCCTGGCACCACGCTTGTGTTCCTCAACGAGCGGTGGGCTGCTCTGAATACCCTTCCTGCAGGAATGGACATCTCGGCCTTACCGCAGGCCACCGGAGTATTCAACCTCGTGGCCTTCGTGGTCGTACTCCTCGTTTCCACGATCCTGGTCATTGGCATCAAGGAGTCGGCGAACTTCAATTCGGCCATCGTCGTCGTCAAGGTCGGCATCGTCCTTGTCTTCATTGGCATCGCCGGGTACTACGTGATCCAGAATCCGGAGATCGCCAGCGCCAACTGGAGCAACTTCATTCCGGAGAACACCGGCACGTATGGTGAATTCGGCTGGTCGGGCATCGCCACAGGAGCTGCGGTCGTCTTCTTCGCCTACATCGGGTTCGACGCTGTGTCGACAGCGGCCCAGGAGGCGAAGAACCCAAAACGCGACATGCCGATCGGCATTCTTGGATCGCTCGCGATCTGCACCGTCCTCTACATCGCCGTGGCCGGCCTTTTGACGGGCATGGTGAACTACACACGGTTGAACGTCCCCGATCCCGTCGCGGTCGGTATCGACCAGGTCGGCCTCCCGTGGGGCAGCTTTCTGGTGAAGGCCGGAGCCATCTTGGGATTAGCCACGGTCATGCTCGTCATGTTGCTCGGCCAGTCGCGGGTCTTCTATTCGATGTCCCGCGATGGACTGCTTCCAAAGTGGGCGGGCGCGATCCATCCCCGATTCCGCACGCCGTGGATCTCGACGATCATTGTCGGGGTCATGGTGGCCTTCCTCCCTGCTCTGCTTCCAATCAGCGATCTCAGCCACCTCGTCAGCATCGGCACATTGCTCGCATTCACGATTGTATCTGCGGGTGTGTGGGTCCTTCGGGTCCGGAGGCCGGATCTCCCTCGTGCCTTCAAGACGCCTTGGGTTCCGTTCGTGCCGATCATGGGCATCGTCGTTTCGCTGGCGTTGATGGCCAGCCTTCCCTGGATCACGTGGGAACGGTTGATCATCTGGCTCGCACTTGGGTTGGTCATCTACTTCCTGTACGGCAAGAAGCACAGCCTCGTTCAGGCCGGTTCCTGAACGCCGAATTGAAAGGCCCGCCCGGCACCACGCCCGGCGGGCTTTTTCTTGTACGCAACAGCACGGAGAGACTTCATGAGCGAACCATCACCGCACGGTGAATTTCGTCGCGCCCTCGGCCTTCTGGATTCCACGATGATCGTCGTCGGGTCGATGATTGGATCGGGCATCTTCATAGTCAGCGCCGACATCGCCCGCACGGTCGGCTCACCCGGCATGCTCCTGGTCGTATGGCTCATCACGGGCCTCATCACGGTGACGGCCGCCCTGAGCTACGGAGAGCTGGCCGGCATGATGCCACACGCCGGAGGTCAATACGTCTACCTGCGGGAGGCGTACAACCCTCTCATCGGTTTCCTGTATGGCTGGACGCTGTTTCTCGTGATCCAGACCGGGACGATCGCCGCCGTCGGCGTCGCGTTCGCGAAGTTCACGTCCGTCCTCATACCGTCGTGGTCCGAAGGCACCGTTCTTTTCACGCTGGCAGGCTTGAAGATATCCGCCGCCCAGATCGTGGCCATCATCAGCATTGCGATCCTCACGGGCGTCAACATCCGGGGCGTTCGTGAAGCCAAGTTCGTGCAGAATACGTTCACCATTGCCAAGACGGCGGCGCTCCTCGGGTTGATCCTGCTGGGAGTCGCAGTCGGGAAGAACGTTTTTGCCGTAGAGAGCAACTGGGGGGCATTCTGGGAGTCGTCGTGGACGCACATTGCAACGGACGGAGCGTTGTCCATTGAGCCGATCAGCGGCATGGCCCTTCTTGCGGCGATCGGTGTGGCGATGGTCGGCTCGTTGTTCTCGAGCGACGCATGGAACAACATCACCTTCACGGCCGGCGAGGTCATCAATCCGAAACGGAATATCCCGCTCAGTCTTGCATTCGGGACGGGCATTGTGACGGTCGTGTACCTTCTGGCCAATCTAACTTACATCCTGGTGCTCCCCGTGTCGGGGACGCCGGACGGGGCAGACGCCGTTGCACGCGGCATCCAGTTCGCCACATCCGACCGTGTCGCGACGGCCGTGATGTCCGTGATCTTCGGTGACACGGCGGCGATCCTGATGGCCATGTTGATCATGGTGTCGACGTTCGGCTGCAACAATGGACTGATCCTCGCCGGGGCGAGAGTGTACTATGCGATGGCGAAGGACGGATTGTTCTTCCGGAACGCCGGCGAGCTCAACATGCGGGGGGTTCCCGCTGTCGCTCTGATCACCCAGAGCGTGTGGGCGTCCATCCTCTGTCTTTCAGGGACCTACGGCGACCTCCTGGACTATGTGGTCTTTGCCGTGTTGCTCTTTTACATACTGACCGTCGCCGGCATTTTTATCCTCCGCCGGACTCGGCCCGACGCGGAACGGCCATACAAGGCCTTCGGCTATCCGATCGTCCCCGGGCTGTATATCCTGGCCGCCACGGCGATCTGCGTCGACCTTCTCATCTACAAGCCGCAATACACGTGGCCCGGACTCGTGATCGTCCTGGTCGGGATACCGGTCTACTTCCTCTGGAAGAAGTTCAACACCCATGAGCCGTCTCCCGCTCCCTAAGCTGACCTTTCAGCGCTTGCTTCTTGGGCTTGTCGCCATCTCGTGGTTCGTGGTGGCACCCGTGGGAGCCCAGACAGATCGGCGGAATACGTACGAGATCCAACGGATCCTCGACCGGGCCGACTACACGTTTTCCAATCGCCTCATGTATGCGTCCGCGCGGGATTGGGTGGGAAAGACGATCACCTTCCGGGGAACCATCGCTCAGCGCCCTTCCGCTGTGGCTGAGCCGCTCCCTCCGCCACTAAGCACCATCCTGCGCGCGTCACGCTGAGCTGGTCGGCTTCTTGCGTGCCAACCTCTGCCGCCACTCTCCCCTTCTTCATTGTATACAGTATTCTGTGCGTGCTGTCACGTTCGCACTCGGCTATCGTCATGTGCCGTGCGCAACGGAGAATCGGGGCCCGCCCATCGTGTGACATTCGGTACACCAGCTCGAGACGAACTTCCCTACGTTGGACTCACGCTCGACGTCGTTCCTCATCATTACATAAGGAGATCTCATGAAGTCACCATCGACCGTTCTCGCAGCCCTGTTGTTCTTCGCGTGGGGATGCTCCGAATCAACCTCACCTGCCACTGATGGACGGTTCGCGCTGTCCACACTGTACACGACGCAGACTGTCCTGGCGAAAACGCAAGGAGGCCTGGCCGTCGACTCACTGATCATCAGCCGCGCCCGGCTTGTTGTGCGAGACATCAAGTTCAAGTCTCCTGGCGGAGACAGCATGAATTTTCGCACCTCCCCCCTTGTTTTGGAACTGTCGCTCGCCGGCGCCGTTCAGGAGATCGGGTTCACGACGGTCCCGTTCGGCACCTACAGCCGCATTGAGTTCGATGTGCATCGCGTCGAAGCGCCAGAGATCGCGTCCCTTCCGGCAGCCGATCAGGCTGTCTTCGCCGATTTCCTGGCGGGTGAGAAATACAGCATCATCGTCAACGGCACGGTCTATCGGACCGGACTGGCCCCGACAGCGTTCACCTACCGTTCCAAGGTCGATGCGAAACAAAAGATCGATATGAATCCGGCCATGGTGGTGGATCAAGGGACCTCAAACGTCAATGCAACGCTCGTGGTGAGCTCCGCAAACTGGTTCAAGAATGTATCTGGAGTCCTCGTCGATCCGACTGACACGAACAACGAAGGTGTCATCGACGAGAACATGAAGGCGTCCATCAAGGTCTACAAGGACAACAACCGGGACGGTTCGAAGGACTGAGGAGCGCCATCTCCAGACGTTCGGGGAATCCCGTCAAACGTTTTCAATTCGAATTTGCATCAGGGCTCTCTGCGGAGAGCCCTTTTTCTTTTCATGGCCGGGACGCTGCCGGTAGAGTTCAAAAATGAGAATTCTTTTCTGCCGTGACACCTTCCCACAAATGAGAAATGACTTCGTGTCGTCCGCGCATTTTCTTGTGGCAACACAATTCGATGCCTACATTGCATACGAGTCATCGTGTGTCGTACCATCTCACCCTCACTCGGGCACCGTCTGAACTTGCGGACGGCCCCGCATCTTTCGCTCGAACGTTCCACCATCATTGGAGGACGATCATCGTGGCTGACCAACTCAATGTGACCGACAGCCGTACCGGCAAAGAGTATCCGATCCCGATCCAGGACGGAACGATTAAGGCGATGGACCTCCGCCAGATCAAGACCGGTCCGGACGATTTCGGGTTAATGACGTATGACCCGGCATTCATGAACACAGCGTCGTGCAAGAGCACCATCACCTTCATCGACGGCGACAAAGGGATCCTTCGTTATCGAGGGTACCCGATCGAACAGCTTGCTGAAAAGTCCACGTATCTCGAAGTGGCGTATCTTCTGCTCCACGGCGAACTCCCAACCGAGGCGCAGTTGAAGGACTGGACGGCGAACATCATACGCCACACGATGCTCCACGAGAACGTGAAGAAGTTCATGGAGGGCTTCCATCCGGACGCGCACCCCATGGGCATGCTCGTCAGCACGGTCGCCGCGTTGTCGACGTTCTATCCAGATGCAAAGAACATCCATGACCTGGAGTCGCGCAAACTCCAGATCTTCCGCCTGATCGGCAAGATGCCGACAATCGGCGCCTATGGCTACCGTCATCGTGTCGGTCTGCCGTATGTCTACCCAAGCGAAGATCTGAGCTACACCGGCAATTTTCTTGGCATGATGTACAAGAGGATCGAGCACCGGTACAAGGTCGACCCGATCCTCGAACGCGCCCTGGATATCCTGTTCATCCTCCACGCCGACCACGAGCAGAACTGCGGCACCAACGCGATGCGGAGCATCGGCAGCTCGTACGCGGACCCGTTCGTCTCCTGTGCCGGCGCTGCCGCGGCCCTGTATGGCCCGCTGCATGGAGGTGCCAATGAGCAGGTGCTCACGATGTTGAGGGAGATCGGATCCAAGGACAAGATCCCGGCTTTCATCAAGGAAGTGAAGG
>CAYIHQ010000125.1:0-6615 GCA_964362905.1 uncultured Ignavibacteriaceae bacterium | reverse complement strand
GCGGCAGTAGATCATCACCCTCTCAGTCTATTCCGTCATTTTGCTCAGTGCGCATTCAGCGCCCATTTCAATTCCCCCACGCCGTTTCCGCAAGGAGAACCTCTATGATGCCCGTTCGCATCATTGACGCAGTTGTGTGTGCAATCTCTTCCACCATTCGCCGGGGAGCATGGCTGGCCCTTTTCGCCGCTGTGTGGTCTGTGACGGCTCAAGCGCAGATCTCTGGCGCGGTCACCAGCGACACAACGTGGACGTTCGCGTCGAGTCCGGTGAACGTGTCGGGAGATGTCGTCGTCCTTGCAGGCCGGACGCTGGCGATCGAGCCAGGAGTTCGCGTTCGCTTCGCGGCGGGCACCGGCCTGACCATCGAAGGCAAGTTGGTCGCGCAGGGGACGGTCTCAGACACGATCGTGTTCACGTCCGCGCAGGCATTGCCTGCCCGGGGCGACTGGGACGGACTTGAATTCGTCAACTCCGCCAACGTCGGGTCGGTGGTCCACTATGCCCGGGTCGAGTGGGTCGGGAGTGGCGCTGGGCAGGCCGGCATCTTCTATCGCACGGGAGCGTACGGCGTTCCGCTTGCGAACATCCATCTCCGGGAATCCTCCGGTGAGGGAGTGAACTTGCGAGCCTCGTCGCCCACGATCACGGATTCGCGCTTCGAATCCATGGACGGGTACGGTGTCTTCAGCGATCTGTATTCGAACTTCATTCTGCGCCGTTCGGTCGTGGAGTGGTGCACGGAAGGAGGCGTGCGGATCCCCCTCAACGCTGCTCCGACCGTCGACACGTGCATCATCATCCACAACGGATACGGGATCTACATCGACAATGGCGCATCGCCGACGATCGCTGCTGACACCATCAGGTACAACGCGACCGGCATCTATCACCGTTCCGTCGGGGGTGTTCAACCGACGATCCGAAACAACGTTATCAGCAGCAATACCGAGTGGGGGATCAATGCCGAGGGCACGATCGTCCTGAACGCGCGTCGGAACTATTGGGGATCGGAGTACGGCCCATTCAGCGAGCAGATCAACCCCTCCGGGCGTGGGAACAAGGTCTCAGTCAAGGTCGAGGTCTCACCGTGGAGGTCGTCGGGAACGCTTCCGGTCACGAACGTCACCTCCACGATTGCATCCAACACAACGTGGACTGCGGGTGTCTACTGGGTAAAGAACTCGATCACGGTGAACGGCGGAGTCACGCTCACGCTTCGGCCAGGGGTCATTGTCAAGATGGCGCCGAGCACGTATCTCTCCGTGACGGGATTTCTAGCCGTACAATCGACGTATGACTCTCTGGTGGTATTCACCTCCGAAAAGGACGATAGCTACGGGGGCGACAGCAATGGGGACGGCGACGTGACGGCGCCGGCGGCGGGGAACTGGGGGTACGTGTATCTGGCGAACTCCACGTCGCTGGCCAACATGATCGTCAAGTACGGGTCTCACAATATTTATCTGAGCAATACCGCTTCCTTGTCGTACATCTATTCAAGCGTTGGCAATTCCTACAATGTCTTTGGAGACGGAGGAGCCACTTCAGTCACCATCACTGATTGCTATTTTACCGGCAGCAACAGCGTCGGTGTGTATCTGGCGGGTGTCAACGGTGCGGTAGTGTCCGTTGACCGGTCGAAGTTCCTCCGGAACAATGGGCACGGCCTCTATCTCGTGAACGGTTCGATGACCATGCTTGACAGTTCGGAAGCCAATGACAACGGTCAGTTCGGAGTCTACACGTCCCAGGAGAATGCGGCCACCGCACAGTCGTTCACGTGGAATAAATTCGTGAATAATGGCCAGGTCGGTCTTTCTGTGGGTAGCGTGAAATCGTCTCCGATCTCGATCAACGATAACGTGTTTGACGGAAACGGTCAGGAGGGATTGCTGAGCTCCAAAGCAACGATCCAGAATAACTCATTCATCGGCAATCGTGTGCCGCTCGCGCTCCAGCTGAATGTGGGTTCCACGTACGCCGGCAACGTATTCACGGGCAATGCGTACAACAACGTCATCGGACTTCGGAGCATCTACAGCAGTCCTTCAAACCTCAAGGGAACGCTGAGTCTGACCACGCCGGCTGGCTTGGCGGCGGGAGTCTACCTGCTGATGGAGTCGGAGGATGTTCGTACAGGCGACACATTGCTGATCGAGCCCGGGGTCATCGTCAAAGGGATGGCAAGCACGAACCTCTCGGTCGACGGCACCCTGATCGCTGACGGCACTCCGGCCTCACCGATCGTCTTCACCTCCTACCGCGATCACTCGGTGGGCGGCAAGGTGAACCTCGTCGCCGATACACTAGCTCCCGCTGTGAACAACTGGAGCGGGCTCTACGTGTCCAGCAACCCGGTCACCACGATGTTGGACAACGTCAAGATCTTCTACGCGACGTATGGCTTGTATACGTCCGGAAACTGGAACAACCAGATCTCGTACGTGACGGTGGAGCATAACCAGTACGCCACATACATCAGCACCGGTGTTGTGGTGCTGGAAAGCCCCATCGCCCGGTACAACACGTACGGCATCACTGGATTGAACACGGTCGATATGACCATCCGGAATGCCGTCGCCAGCTACAATACCTATTACGGCATCCAGTATTACCCGACGTACTCTACGCCAGTGGGAGGGCTCCGGGAACTATCCAACAGTCAGGTGATCGGCAACGGGTACGCCGGCGTGTTCGTCGAGCCTGCGCAGATTCCGCAGGTGTACGTGGGGAACACGATCTCCAGCAACGGCCGATACGGCGTCTGGAACAACAATCTGAACCAGCCTGCGACGGACGTGCAGTTCATCGGCAACACGGTATCAAACAATGTATGGGAAGGCATCGTCTCGTCTCGGTCCCGTTTCGTCGACAATACATTCTCCGGGAACCGTCATGGCATCGGGATGATGGGCAACCTTGGACACATCTACACGGATAACACGGGGACGGACAACAACCAGTTTTCCGGCAATCGGCGACCGGCCATCGCCGTGTTCGCGAGTGGCTGGGGGAGCGTGTCGGTGACCGACACCTTGCAGCGAAGCTTCCCGGCCGGCATCACGACCGGTGTCTACAATGTCATGACGGACCTCAGCTTGGGAGGCGACACGTTGGTGATCGCACCGGGGGTGATCGTCAAGTTCGCGAGCGGCACGAGCATCAACGCGGGCGGTCATCTGGTGGCGATCGGCACCGCAGCGGACAAGATCGTCTTCACGTCGTACCGCGACCACTCCTTCGGTGGGAAGACCAACGAACCCACGGACACCCTCAAGGCCGGCAACAGCGATTGGACCTACATCTACTTCAACGGCACGGGTAATGCCACGACCAGCAGGGTCGAGCACGTAGACCTGCGGTACAGCTATTACGGTCTCTACGTCGTGAACCAACTGGTGTATCCGATGCGGTACGTCAACGTGAAGTATTGCCAGTTATCCGGCGTCTATGTGACCGGCGACGTTGACCTCGCCATCCATCGCCTGACTGCGGACAGCTGCACCTACTATGGTGTGAAGGCTCAGAATGATGCGTCGGTCTCGTTGGACAGCTCGATAGTGCGGTGGAACGACATGGGGCTCTACGGTGACTACACGTATGGAGGTGTGGGTTCGGGTCGATTCGCATCCGTGACGAATTCGCTCATCGGATGGAACCGCAATGACGGCGTGCGGGTACTTCTCGGACAGGAACCGCAGGTGTTTCAGTACAATCGAATCGTGGGGAACGCGCGCCATGGCGTCTGGAACTACAGCCAGAGTACCGTCTACGATACGCTGTTGCTCATGACCGGGAATACCATCGCCTCGAACGGGGAGACCGGCGTGCTGTCCACCCGGGCCTACTTCGTCGATGACTCGTTGCTGAACAACAAGTACCCGTTGGGTGTGACAGGTGAGCTGTCGAAAGCGGGCACCGGCACGGCCGACGGGAATTTCTATGCCGGCAATGTGCTCCTGGGGAACACGTACAACCATGTGATCACGGTGTACGACAATGTCTGGGGCAAGTTGGGCGGCACACGGCCGGTGGATACTGCCCAATTTGTCCACCGGCTCGAATCGGCACCGACCGTTCCGGCCGGAAAGCTGCTGGTCGTCGCGCCGGGCACGGTTGTCAAGAGCGCCGCATCACAGTCCCTGAATGTCAACGGCGCGTTCACTTCTCTCGGGACGTCGACCCAGAGGATAACGTTCACGTCGTGGAAGGATGATACCTTCGGCGGCGATACGAACAAGGACTCAACGGCCTCGACTCCGGCCCCCGGTGACTGGTCGTACATCCTTCTGAGTGCGGGTGCGGGCGGCGACGCGAAGTCGTTCCGATTCACCAACGTCCGATTTGCGACCTACGGGCTCTACGTCAGCGGTACAACGGACGGAATCGTAGTGGATTCGAGCTTCATTTCGAACAACTCGCAAGGGATGTACCGTCCCGGCGCAGCCACAGTGACGATCACCGGCACGGATATCCATTCGAACTCCTATGGCATCAACAATTCCGGTGCCGGCACGTTGAGTGTCACCAGCGGGAACATCTACAACAATACCAGCTACGGGATCTACCACAGTTCGACAGCCAATGTCGCGGTCACCAACAACTACTGGGGTGCAGCCACTGGTCCGTTGGTGCAGACGGGTCCCGACCTGAATCCTACTGGCACGGGAAACAAGATCCAGAATGCTTCTTCCGGCTACGCGATCTATCGTCCGTTCCTGACGGCGCGGGGTGGCATTCTCGCCGGTGACGTGAGCCAGAACGGCACGATCAGCGCGTTCGATGCATCACTCGTCCTGCAACATGTGGTGGGTTCGATCGTCCTCACGTCGCCGCAACAGGTGGCGGCGGACGTCACAGCCAATGGTGAGATCTCGGCTTTGGACGCGTCCTTCGTCCTGAGATATGTGGTCGGGATCGTGACCGGATTCCCGGGTCTCGGGAAGACCACCGGCGTCACCACGGCCCCTGGCACCGCACTCGCGGTGCGGTCGAACGGGACAGAGATCGAGGCTGTGGTACGCCTCAAAGCCTCGGGCATCTATGCGACCCAGTTCACCTTGTCATACGATACGCTGGCACTTCGCCCCTTGGAGGTTCTGAAGACGTCTCTCTCCGACAGCATGCAGATGGCATCGCATTCCACGGGGAACGAGGTACGCGTTGCGTTGGCGGGAACTCAGCCCTTGTCACGTGATGGAGAATGGGTCATCGTGCGGTTTGAAGCCCTCCGTCCCACCGCCGGCTCCGCCGCTTCGCTCGTCCACATCTCGAGTTTCCTGCTGAACGAAGCCAACATCGCGACCTCAGCAGAGGACCAGTCGGGGTTGCAGACGCCGACGTCCTTTGACCTGGGCCAGAACTACCCGAATCCGTTCAATCCATCGACGACCGTGCGGTTCCAGCTTCCCGCAGCGAGTCGCGTGACGTTGAAGATCTTCGATGTGTTGGGCCGCGAGGTGGCTACGCTCGTTCAGAGCGATCTGCCGGCCGGATACCACCAGACCGTGTGGAACGGGGCGGACGATTCCGGGGCCCGGGTCAGCAGCGGCATGTATCTGTTGACAATGCAGGCTCAACCCGTCGATGGCCAGCCGTTCCGGTCTGTCCGAAAGATGATCCTCACGAAGTGACGGTGAACACCGGGGTGTTCCACCACAGGAACACCCTGGCCCCGTCTTCCCTTGTTGAGGACCTGAACCAAAGGACATGAACGTGATCTCGATGCGAATTCGAACACTGCTTGTGCTGGGCGTGCTGGCGGCAGCGGTGACCGGGGCGGTGGCGCAAACGACGCTCACCATCCCCGACACGACCGGAAGAAAACCGGACACGCTTCTCGTTCCCATCGTGCTCGGTGGGATCGGAGCGAACCAGGTGTTCTCTATCCAGGCCACTGTCGACTTCGACGCTAATGATGTCAAGGTGCTCGACGTCTCAACGACGGGCACGCTGAGCGTTGGCGGAACGGCCTCCTATTTCGAAGCGACGCGCCGCCTCGCTCTGGCGTTGACCACACCGGTGACGACGGATGGCGTCCTGTTGTTTCTTCGCGTTGCCTTGACCGGGACTCCGGGGCAGCAGACGTCGTTGGGACTTTCGTCGGTACTGGTGAACGAAGGCACGCCGACGGTGACACTGGACCCTGGATCAGTCCGCCTGAGGGTCATTCACGTTGCGCCCGCATATCCGGCGGTGATCGCTGAAGGCGATTCCCTCCAGTTCAGCGTGACGGGCGACGTGGTCCTGCCGGTCGCATGGTCGACGTCTTCCTCGTCCGTCGGTACGATCGATGCAACAGGAGAGTTCCGCGGCGTCGCGCCGGGTTTCGTGACTGTCTACGTCACAGACGGAGAAGGGAAGACGGATTCGTCGGCCCAATTCGCGATCGCTCCGAACGTGCTCAAGAGTCTCACTTTGTGGATCCCGGACACGTCGCGGACCCAAACGCTCGAAGTGGCAATACCGGTACGGGTCACCACGGCGACCGGCTTGGGAATCACCTCGGTCCAGTTTCGACTGACGTATAGCGTGAATCACTTGCAATACTTGGGCATCAATGTCGTTGGCGGAATGACTGAGTCGTGGGCGGGTCCGACCGTGAACGACCTC
>CAYIHQ010000124.1:0-6615 GCA_964362905.1 uncultured Ignavibacteriaceae bacterium | reverse complement strand
TGATGCCGGCGATCAGGCCCTGTCCGGCCGCCTCTTCGTATCCAGATGTGCCGTTGATCTGACCCGCAAAAAAGAGACCCTGGACAAGCTTAGTCTCGAGCGTGACTGATACCTGGTGGGGCGGAAAGTAATCATATTCAACCGCGTATCCGGGTCGAAGCATGTGGACGTTTTGGAGGCCGGGAATGGTCTTCAGTCCTGCTATTTGCACGTCTTCTGGGAGGCTCGTCGAAAAGCCGTTTACATAGACGATGTTGGTGTCGTATCCTTCCGGCTCCAAGTATATCTGGTGCCTCTCCTTGTCGGCAAAGCGGCTGATCTTGTCTTCAATGGACGGACAGTACCTTGGCCCGACCCCCTTTATCCGCCCCGTGAACATCGGAGACCGGTCAAATCCCTGCCGGAGGGTTGAGTGGGTTACGCCGTTGGTGTGAGTCAGATACATCGGAATGAGCCGATTATCAATTTTCTCGGTCGAAAAGGACATGGGCGTGGGGGGATTGTCGGAGTGCTGCTCCTCGACTTGGGTAAGGTCTATTGACTCCAGGTCAATCCTTGGCGGTGTGCCTGTCTTCAGGCGACCGCTGACGAATCCGATCGCCTCCAGGCGTTCGGTGAGGCCGTTGGAGGATGGCTCGCCAAACCGTCCCCCCTCCTGATGCTGCAGTCCGGTGTGCATCATCGCCCGCATGAAGGTCCCGGAGCTCAGGACAAACGAACGGCAAGCGATCTTCCTCCCCTTGCTCGTGATAATCCCCACAGTGTGTCTGTCAAATGGCTGGGGGCCATCCTCGGTCACCAGGTCTGCTACCGTGTCTTCAAGGATTTCAAGTCCCGGCTGATGCGTCAACCGGGATCCGGCTTCACGCGAATACCATTCGCGGTCGTTCTGGGTCCTGGGAGACCACACCGCCGGTCCCTTGGAGAGATTCAGCATCTTGAAGTGGATGCCTGTGGCGTCGGCGATCTTCGCCATTTCTCCCCCCAGGGCATCGATCTCTCGGACCAGATGTCCCTTGGCGGTTCCTCCAATGGCTGGATTGCATGACATCCGCCCCACAGCCTTCCGGTCCATTGTGACAAGCAGAACGGACCGACCCATTCGGGAGGCAGCCAACGCGGCCTCAATCCCCGCATGTCCCCCCCCCGCCACTACGCCGTCGTATCCCTCTGCTTCTAGCACTTCTTACCCCCATGTTTCACGTGGAACATGGCGCTATTTCCCAATGCAGAACCGTGAGAATACCGCATTGAGAATCTCGTCGGTCGTCACCTCGCCCGTGATCTCCCCCAGCGCCTCAAGGGCTGTCCGGACGTCGAGGGCGATGAATTCGCTGGTCTTGCCGCCTTCCAGGGACTCCAGGGCAAGGCCCAGGTATTGGCCTGCGCGCGACAAGGCGCTGTGGTGCCGGGCGCTCGTCACGGTCGTCCCCTCGGCAACGTCTCTGCCCCGCGGGCCAAGGGCGACAGCCAACATCTCTTCCTCCAACTTAGGCAGTCCCTCCCCCGTCAGTGCCGAAATCCGAACCTTCCTGGAACCGGACAGCGATTCGATGAGTGTTGGAGACTTGTCCTCCGAAACCAGGTCGCACTTGTTGAGGGCGATGATAAGGTGTGATCGACCGACCAAGGCCACTACCTTCTCTTGGATCGGTGTTTCCGATGTGAGGTCGATGATGAGAACCACAACGTCGGCAGTTTTCAGCTGGTCTTTGGTGCGCTGGACCCCTTCTCGCTCAACCGGATCCTGCGTCGACTGGAGACCGGCCGTGTCAACCACGCGAAAAAGGACTCCTCCAATGGAGAGGCTTTCCTCAATGACATCCCGCGTTGTACCTGGGATATCGGTCACGATGGCCCGACTCTCGCGTAGGAGCGCATTCAGTAGGCTCGACTTTCCGACGTTTGGCGCCCCCGTCAAAACAAGTTTGACCCCCTCCCGAAAGACCTTTCCTGCCGTGTAGCTCTTCGCAAGCCGCTCGATATGCTCGCGAGCAGCACCGAGGAGTGCCATCACCTTTCCCCGGTCGAGGAATTCATACCCGTCTTCGGCAAAATCCAACTCCAACTCCAACAGCCCTACCGCATCGATGAGAGAGGCGCGAAGCCCTCGCACTTCGTCGGACAGCCTTCCCCGGAGTTGTTCCATCGAAGCGCGACGGGCGGCATCGGACCGGGAATGGATCACGTCGGCCACCGCTTCCGCCTGTGCAAGGTCCATCTTGCCGTTCAGGAACGCCCGTTTCGTAAATTCACCCGGGTCTGCCACGCGCGCACCGGCCCTGACGAGCTCCTCCAGGATCCGCCGTGAGGTCAGGGTGCCCCCGTGACAACTGATCTCCACCGAGTCCTCTCCCGTGTACGAGTGTGGCGCGCGGAAGACGGTGCACACCGTGTGGTCCACGTCAGCTCCCTCGCGGTCAGCGATGAACCCGACGTGCGCCGTGTGCGATGCGCACTGGGCCAGGTCTACCCGTCCCCGAAAGCGTCGTGCGACGACGGCGATCGCCTCCGGACCGCTGACGCGCAGAACCGCCAATCCCGCTTCACCCGGAGGGGTTGCAATGGCGGCGATCGTATCGACGGAGGGTCTCATTGTGGTGTGAATCGAAGGGGAGGGAATGTACAAAAGCGGCGACCGTTTTCCAACGGCCATATATACGAACGGCCCCGCGCGGAGATCCGCGCGAGGCCGGCGTTGGTGTTGCTGCATACTGCTAGCGCTTGAGGCGCGGCATATCCTTCGCGTAACGGAAGATACCGCCACTCCGTTTTTTCTTGGGCTCGACCTTTCGCAATGGTTCTCCGTCCTGCCGGTTGGTCCACATCTGCTGCCCGATCGAGAGCACGTTGAAGAGCGCGTAGTACAGGTTCAATCCCGACGGGAATGAGTTGAAGACGAGGGTCATCATGATCGGCATCATCCACACCATCATCTTCTGGCGCGGGTCCTTCACCGACATCTTCTGCTGCACGAACATGGTGATGCCCATGAGCATGGCGATACCGCTGACTTCCGAGAAGCCGAACAGCGGCAGGTGGAAGGGAAGCGTCACGAGCACATCGGGCACGGACAGGTCTGTGATCCAGCCGACGAATGCCGCATGCCGGAGATCGATGACCGACCGGAACATCGCATACAGGGCATACATGATCGGCAGTTGGAGGAGGATGGGGAGGCAGCCGCCGGCCGGGTTGACGCCGTATTCCTTGTACAGGTTCATCACCGACTGATTCATCTTCGCGGGATCGTCCTTGTGTTTCTCCTTGATCTCCTCCATCATCGGCTGCAACGCCTGCATCTTCTTCATCGACTTCATGCTGCTCTTTGTGAGCGGGTGCAGCAGGATCTTTACGATGATCGAGAAGAGGATGATCACGATGCCCCAGTTGGGGATGAAATAGTGAATGCCCCGAAAGAGCGGCAGGAACACCCACTCGGCGATCGGACGGATGAGCCAGGCCCATCCAAGGCTCATGATGCTTTCGAGTCCCACGCCGTACGAGCGAAGCACGTCGATGTCGAGCGGGCCGACGAACAAACGCACACTCGCCGTCTCGACCGCAGATGCGGTGTACGGCATCCGCAGCGCCACCGAGTACCGCTCAACGACGCCCTCATCCGGCGCTGCTGTGCGATGACCTTCCAGCACCGCGCCTTCTGGTGTGGGGGAGATGGGGATGACCGCGACGCCGAAATACTTGTTCCGCGTCGCAACCCAGTCGACCTTGCCGTTGAGCGATTGTGTGACCGGTTCGGTGAGGGAAGAGGCGTCGATCTCCGTGAGCTCGCTCCCCGCAGACGCATACGCTGCGGCAAACCCCGCCTCGTCCACGCTGTTGCGTTCTGCGAATGGGACGCCATGATCCCATGTGATCTGATACTCATAGTTCGACACCACCGCAGCCAGGTTCATCAACTCGTACCGTACATCGGCGCCGTACGTGTCGTTGCGGAAGCGATAGGATTTCCGGAGCGATCCACCGTTGGACGCCGGGAGAGTGAAAATTATTTCAAATTCAAAATTGTTGTCGTCCAGCCGGACATCGCGCACATCTAGCGGGGCGTCGAACAGCAGGTCACGGCTGGCGAGGGTCTTGCCGTCCATGGTGCCGAACAGAAGCCCGAAGTCTCCTGTTGTCCGCTCCACCATCTGAATCGGGTGGTTGTCCCACGTGCTGTGCTGTTTCAGTTCCCAGGTTCGGATGGCTGCGCCCCGTGTTGTCAACTCCGCCCGAAAGTGGTCGGTCTCGACGACGATGATGCGCTCCTTGCCGGTATCGCGGCCCCGAAAGAATCGACCCGTACGGTCCGCGGGTGTCATATCGCGGACGGCGGACGGAGTGCTTGGGGTGGGTGTCGGCAGCGCTTCTTTCTTCGCGCTGTCGACCCGAGCGGCAGCCGCATGTTTGTCCGGAGGCGGCGTCGGGGGCGTGTTGAGCCAAATCCAGGCAACGAGGACGACGAAGATGAGGACAAAGCCGAGGGTCTGTGTGCGTTCCATGGCGATCGGTCAGGGGACGGGGTCAAACCCGCCGTGTTTGGAATACGGGTGACATCGCAGGATGCGACGCCCAGCCAATCCGGTGCCCCGCCACGCGCCGTGCTTTCTCAGCGCTTCGATGGCGTACTCCGAGCACGAGGGAAGGAACCGGCACTGATTGAACGGCAGGATCGGCGAGAGGAGGGCGCGATACGTGCGCACGAGGGTGACCAAGATGGTGGCTGCGGGGCTCATGGCCGCGCTGCTTCGTGGAGTAGTTGACGCACCGGGGTCTCCAGGTCTGCGAGGCCAATGCGAGCTTTCGGGGCGCCGGTGTACATCAGAACCAGCTCCACGCCGACAAGGGATTCATGGTGACGGTTGAGCCGGAACGACTCTCGGAGCAGTCTGCGAAAGCGGTTGCGTTGGACGGCCCCTCGCACGGAGCGAGAAACGGAAAACCCAACCTTAAGGGTTGAACCCAGGGTTGGGTCGACACGAACGAACAGCCGAACCGGGGGTCTGGCGACAGATCGTCCTTCGCCGATAACTCGCGAGAACGAACGGTAGCCATGCAGGATCTCGGCTTTTCGAAGCCGGAACCCCTTTGGCTGGACGACCGCGCTACTTCCGTCGCTCGTTGCTGACGGAGAGCTTCTTGCGCCCTTTGGCGCGACGACGCGCGAGGACTTTGCGGCCATTCTTGGTTGACATCCGCTCGCGGAATCCGTGTTTGTTGCGCCGCTTCCGCGTGTGCGGCTGATACGTTCGTTTCATGAGGTAACGCTCCTAGTTGCAAAAGCCAAGAAATATACGCAATTCACACGGAACTTCCAATTCTGCGATGGATCCGTCCGACTCACATGAAAAACACGGCCGCCGGGCGAGGGGCATCGCTTTTCTCTTGCGTTAACGAGGCAGAGTACCGTATAATGAACCTCCGCGTAGAAGTCAAATTTGCGGTGGATCGTGTGTGGATAACTTTTGTGGGCGTCGGAAGGCCCTGCCGAAGGCCCTGTTTCTGCAATTGTGCAAATGTGGAAAAGATTGTGACTATCTCGTTTCTCTCTCTTTTCCCAAAAGGATTTTCTGCCGGCCCCCTCATGTGAATTGAGCGGGTACCTCCGCAACTCCAAGAAACTAGAACTTCCATGGGTGTGAGTAATTTTGTGGATAACCCGTGGATTCGATTTGCCATCTTGTTATGACGTCGACCTTTCGCTCCACCGCGCCTGAGCTCTCCGAAAACATTGCTCAATCTGTCTGGGACTCCTGTCTCGACATGATCCGGCCTCAGATCACGTCGCTTAGTTTCAAGACGTGGTTTCAGCCGATCGCGCCCCTCCGACTGGAAAACTCTCACCTGACCATCAAGGTGCCCAGTCAGTTCTTCTATGATTGGCTCGAAGAGCATTACCGCACCCTCATCTCCCAGACGATCGAAAGCGTGCTTGGTCCCGAGGGGCGCCTTTTCTATTCTATCGGTTCCGACGAGCCCGTCCAGGACGCCACCGCCACGGCGCCCGCTCCCGTCGCCCTCGGGCAGCGACCACCCAGCATGCCTTCGTTCGCGCCGTACATCGCGTACAGGGCCGAGTACACACAGCCAATCCACAGCAACCTGAACCCCCGCTACACCTTCGACAACTTCATCAAGGGCGACAGCAATCAATTGGCGCGCGCGGCAGCGCTCGCCGTTGCCAATAACCCGGGCGGCACGTCCTTCAATCCGCTCGTGATCTACGGCGGAACCGGACTCGGCAAGACCCACCTGATGCACGCCCTCGGCAACCATGCCATTGCCCTCGGTAAGGCGAAGCGCGTCTGCTATGTGTCCAGCGAGAAGTTCACGGTCGATTTCGTTGAGGCGATCCAAGCAGATCGGGTCAATGAATTCTCGCAGTTCTACCGATCTATGGACCTGCTGATCGTCGACGACATTCAGTTCTTCTCCGGCAAGGAGAAGACGCAGGATAACTTCTTCCACACTTTCAACGCGCTCTATCAGCTGGGCAAGCAGATTGTGCTTTCGTCCGACGTGCCCCCGAAGGAGTTGAAGGGCCTCGACGACCGCCTCATTTCCCGCTTCCAGTGTGGATTGACGGCCGACGTTCAGGCGCCCGACCTCGAA
>CAYIHQ010000123.1:3546-6696 GCA_964362905.1 uncultured Ignavibacteriaceae bacterium | reverse complement strand
TGACGGGGTCTGCCTGAGGCGCCGGGGGCCGCACACGCGCGTGCGCGATGAGGCCTCGACGCCGCAGCACTTCCTTGCGGATGGCCATCCCGATGCCCTCCTGGAACTCAAAGCGCATGAGGGGGACGAACCGATAGAACAACTCCGCTGCACGGCGGTGGTCTCCGGTCCGGAACGCTTTGACGATCGCCACAAGGATCTCCGGGTACGCAAACCCGGTCATGGCACCGTCCGCGCCGGCGATCAATTCTTCGAGGAGGTAGACGCCGCCCAATCCTCCCATGATCTTCACCCGGTGAGCGCCCGCTTCAGCCCTGATTCTCGTGACCTTGGAAGGCGTGGGTGCGTCTTCCAGCTTGATGCAGGCGGCCGACGGGACCTCGTGAGCGATCCTCAGGAGGAGAGATGCCTCCATGGCAAAACCGGAGGCCGGCGGGTAGTCCTGAATGACGATCGGAATATCCACCGCATCCGCCACCGCCCGATAGTGGGAGACGACGGCGTCCGAGTTGAGCTTGGGCATGCGGGGAGGGCTGATCATGACCGCCGGTGCGCCAGCTGCCGCGGCGGCTCGCGTGAATTCGATGCACGTCTTGAATCCTTCGGCCGATGTTCCCACTACGACGGGGACGCGACCGGCAACGTGTCCCACAACCGTTTCGAGGACGATCGACCGTTCCCGTTCCGTCAAACGTGCCACCTCGCTCGTGACGCCGAGCGCGGTGAAACCGTACACATCGGCGGAAAGAAAGAGGTCGATGATCTTCTTCAGACCGGCGGTATCGACGGCGTCATCAGGAGTGAAGGGGGTCGGGAGGACGGAGAAGACGCCTTCGAATGCGGGAACCATGTCGGGGTCGGTGAAGTGTGGTGGAGAAATCTATCCGCGCGTCAGTGCACCGGCAGGATCTCCCGGAGGAAGCGCGCGCTTTCTTCGGGAATGGAGGGATTGATGAACATCCCGCTGCCCAATTCAAACCCTGCGGCAACGGAGATTCGTGGCACGATCGAAATGTACCAATGGAAATAGTCGGACTGCACCAGGCGCACCGGCAACGATCGGATGAGCATGTTGTAATCGGGGTCGTTGAGGCCGGTGGTGAGTTTGCCGAACACGGTACGGAGGACCTCCGCCAGGTCCGAAAGTTCTTCGTCCGTGCACATGTCGTAGGACGACATATGGCGGAGCGGGAACACCCAGAGATGGAACGGCGACAGGGCCGCGTAGGGAATGAACGCCACGAAATTTCGATTCGCGCAGATCACGCGTTCCGCCACCGACCGTTCGTCCCGCACGGTGCGGCAGAAGACGCATTCGCCCGTCTCGTCGAAGTAGCGGATCGCGATCTCGAGCCGCGTGCGTGTTTGCGCCGGCACGATGGGGGTGGCGACGATCTGCGAGTGCGGATGCGGCTGCGACGTGCCGGCCCCCGCGCCATGATTGCGAAACACGGTGATGGCTTCGACCCGCGGGTCGGTCCGTAATTCGAGGTACCGCCGTCTGTACATCTGCAGCACCCGCGTGAGATGCTCCAACGGCAGTTGATGCGGATGTAGGTCATGCCGCGGATGCTCGATGACCACTTCGTGATACCCGATGGCATTCATCGACCGATAAATGCCGTTCAGGCGGCGCATCGGCAGACCTTCCCGCACCAACGCGGGATACTTGTTGGCGATGACCCGGACCAGCCAGCCCTCGGGACCATCGACCCGGATGTGTTCCTCGCCAGTGTGGGACTCGTTGCCCGGACAGAACGGACACGCGGGATCATGGCGAAGCGGAGGCGTGAGGTGTTCGCGTTGAACCGCGAACGCGTCCGGACGGCGCGCGCGCTCCGTGGCGATGATGACCCAGTCGCGCGTGACAATATTTTGACGCAGCTCCGGCATCGGTGTTTGAACGCGTGCAATGTACTCCCTCTGTTCACCGTGTGCAACGTCCCGTCATAGATTCCCAACAATGACAAACCCCGACGCGAGCCGGGGCTTGTGGCAGTGGACTCCTGTTTGCTGCCACCTCAGGAAAAGCAGGAGCCGCGAAACAGCGGAGGGCGCGCGTCTTTCGTGTGCCTCATCGTAGCCACCGCTTCACATGTGCGCGTTCTTGTGATGGGTATTCAAGAGCGCGCGGGAATATCTACTTGCCGCGACTCACTGAAGGATCGACGGCGAGGAGGATGTCGATATCCAACCGATAGGTCGGAACAACCACAGGGCGCTGCGACAAAACGTGGACGTCGCCGTCGACGAGGGAACGGAGGACCGTGCACAGCGTGTCGGAGGCGATGAAGGCGTACCCGATATCCTTGTGCGCGGATGGCTGGAAGAGGCTGTCGTGGGAGTACAGCCCCACCTCCGACGCAGCGATCGCGCGACCCTGGAGTCGTTTGAGGGACAATTCTATCTCGGAAGCACGCGCCTTCTCTTCGGGCCGGTCTTTAATGATATGTCGTGGTGAGCGCGTGCTGGAGATGACGGCGCAGATGCTCGCGGTACGCGGGCCCCCGGTAAAAATTCGTCTTCACGACCGACCCGTCTTCCCGCATCCACTCGACGTGGATCAGGTCGGGGGACTGGTCGCTGTTCAGGTCCGTCACTTCCACCATCTTGGCCATGCCTCCTGCCGTCGCATAGACGTAGAGAACGTCCTTGCCGTTTGTACGGTATTCGATCCGATTGAGCGGATTCTCGTCGAGTGCCTCCATGTAACACACATGGCCGGACTCGTCGATCGATATGCTCTCGAAGATCGTCTTCTTCTCAGGATCAGGTTCCTGCGCACGAAGGCTGACCGCGCTGCCAGCAAGGATCACGGTGACGCTGAAGAACGACCTCAGAAGGGAGGGTAGGGATGAACCGGAGTCTGTTCGCACAACCGTAAGTACGGAACCCGTTGTGACAAGTGCAAGCACGGACGTCACACGCGTGCGGAGGAAGGCGCGGAACCGGCGGAGGTTGAGGATTAGGGGGCGACAGCGGAGAGGGGTGAGACCCGGGCCTAACGTGCATGATCGGATCCCGCCGAGCGGATCCGACATCCGCGTCAACAGCGTACCACACCAACAGGAGGGATACAACATCAAAAAGACTGGTGGGGGGATAGGAAAAATCCTGCCCCATTCGCCGGGCGGCGTACAGGGAGGATCT
>CAYIHQ010000123.1:0-3536 GCA_964362905.1 uncultured Ignavibacteriaceae bacterium | reverse complement strand
CCGGCGCGCGCGCCCCCCCCCCCCCCCCCCCGCGGCAACTCTGCAAGATAACGAAAGCGCGGAATTATTTCCCGAATCGCATCAGCACTTTCACACCCCTGCCGACCTTGGATGCAGAAACATAGCCGACTGCTCCGGGTGTGGCTGCGACCCGCTCGAACAGTTCTTCCTCGGTGGCAACGACCTCCGGAGCTTTGGCCTCACCGGATGCGACCGCCTTGAGCCAGATGCGCCGCAACTCGATCGGCTCCTTGCCGATGAAGCCAAGTAACTTGGCCCGCACAGGATTATCCCCCTTCAGGTCAAACACGGTTACGGCGGCGTCGTTTTGCCATTTCGACATGCCGAGCGTGTAGATCTTCACCAGCACGGGGCGGTCGATCGTGTACTCCTCAACAGAAGGATTGGCGATCACGGCGACCTGAGCCGCGCCAATGCCGGAAAATGTCAGCAGAAGGCCGATGATGAGCGTAAGTCTCTTCATGATTATCCCTCGCAGATCGAATTGATTGGCCTGGCCGTAATAAAGCATCGGATCGGCAGCACAAAGACGTCAAGCCCTTCGAGAGTCCAGGCGTGGAAGGCCGGGACATTGGATCATTCCCAGCGTTGCGTTAATCTACCCACCTTCTGCGACAATCACAACCGCTCTGGAATCGTGTGGTGACGGGCCAGGCTCTTTTGTCTGGGTAATTGTGTACCATGAGAAAGCCCGCCGATCATGGCCCCACGGATAAGAACCCTGTTTTTGCTCGGAATGCTGACGCTGGTGGTGTGGTCCTGCCACGAGTCGCTCCCAACCCGGACGGATCCCTCGAAGGTGTTCGAAGGGACCATTCAAATGAGGTACGAGTACGACCGATTCCGGAATCGTCTGAAGTTCGACGTGTCCGTTCTGAACGTCTTTGATGAAACACTGGCGGACACGGTCGGAGGATTCAAGGGCACCCTCACGCTCTGGATCGCCCGAGACCCAGATCATCGGAAGACCATCACAATCGGCCCGGCCGACATACAGTTCACGCTGGTTGATCCCCTCCTGCAGACTCTCACCCTGGACCCAGGCGACTCAGTGTCGATGGAGTTCACGTGGGACCTCGTCGCCGATGGCGGCTATGACCTGCGGGATTCGTTGCTCGCCTACGGTCTGGATCCGACGTGCGAGTACCGCCTGGTTGCGGAACGTGAATTCGCCATGGCGCAGCTTGACCTCGTTGTATTTGAGCAGATCCAGAGCGTTGGCACCCGCTCCAGCACCTCATTCTGCTTCTACAACAACTGGGTCGAAACAGCCGTGTGCCCTCTCCCCAACGTCCTTGCCAATGGGTGTCCTCACGAGTAGTGGTCCCAAGGAAAGATCTGGCGGCCTCCATGCGCGAATTCGAAGACTTCTGGTGAAGCGGACCATTTCATGAAACATTACCGGGTTTTCTGGCCCACCGCCTTCCTCGCAATGGTGCTTCCCGTTCTCGCCGCGGGTTTCGGTGCGAATCAGTACGGGACCCTGACGGGTGTTGTGCGTGACGATCACACGAAAGAGCCCCTGGTCGGGGCCATTGTGCGGATCGAAGGGACGGCGCTCGGCACCACCACCGACAATAAGGGCCGATACTTGCTCCCGTATGTTCATGTGGGAGTGCATCGTGTTCGCATATCCTATTTCGGGTATCGGACGGTAGTGATCCGTGACATTGTCGTCCTCCAAGGCTTGCGAACGACGGTGGATGTGGAGATGGTAGTGGAGCCCCTCGAGCTTGAGGCGGTTGAGATCCGGGCCGAGCGGCCGTTGATCCAGCGGGATCTGGCATCGACGACCTACGCGATCGGAGCTTTGCAGATCGAGCGCTTACCCGTTTCGACATATGGCGAGGTAGTCGGGCTCCAACCGGGGACGACCCTGGAAGGCAACATACGCGGCAGCCGTGTGTCGGAGACCGGTTTGTTCATTGACGGCCTCCCAATGTCCGACCCGATCCTGGGGGCGGGTTCCATCACGCTCCCGCGCAGTTCGATGGCGGGCATCACCATTGTGACGGGAGGGTTTGAGGCCGAGTACGGGAACGCGCAATCGGGCATTGTGCAGATCCTGACAAGCCGTGCCGCCAGCACTCCGGTCTTCCGGGTGCGCGTCGAACGCGACAGCTGGTTTCCGGAGAATTTCTATACTGCCCACAGCCGGTGGATGGAGGCCGAGGTGAGCGCGTCCGGCCCCATCATGCCCGATCGCGTGTCGGGCTTCGCTGCCCTTCAAGTTCACACCGAGGGAACTCGTTGGTGGCAGGATTTTGACCAAGCCGGCATCACGTCGCCTCTCCAGGACCTCTCGGGTGTCGGCAAGGTCGACTGGAACATTTCACCGACGACGGAAGCCAACGTCCACGTCGTGGGCGGCCTGAGGCGATGGCGGGACTATGAGTTTTCGTGGCGCTATAATCTCCTGGGGCTTCCCGAACGTCGGAACAGCTTCTTCCGAGCCTCCGCGAGCCTCACGCAGACATTCGGAGACCGGAATCTTGCGTCCCTCGTGGTCGCGTACAACCGTCAATCAGGCCAGATCGGGCCCGAGCATCGCGAGGACGTGTCCTTGGTGCCCTATCAGTATGACTTTTTCCTTCAGTATATCGTGGAAGGATCGCGTGCGTGGCGGGCATCGATGACCCATCAGACGATGACGCTCAAAGGGGATGTCCACCACCAAGAAGGCGAACACTCGCTCAAAGCCGGGGTCATGGCCGACTTCTTCGACATCCGGTCCGATGTCCTGAAAGTAGAACCGCAGCTCACCTACTACGGCAAGCCCATCCCGGGTGTTCCGATGCTGGACTACAGCTCGGTGTATGCGTACCGACCATACCGCCTGGCGGCGTATACCCAGGATCGAGTGCAACTCGCCTCCGACGGGTCGATCGCAACGCTGGGCGTGCGGTGGGACATGCTCGACCCCACCGCGGCACGTCCCGCCATCGAGTACTTGCCGACCCTCCCTGGCGAATACCGGCAGGAGGTCAAGGAATGGGTGCCGGCGCGGAGGAAAATGCAGGTGAGCCCGCGCTTGGCCCTCACGTCTCCGATCGGTGTCTCGAGCTATCTGTTCATCAACTTTGGCCAGTACTATCAATTTCCGGCGTTCGAACTTCTGTACGCAGGATTGTCTCCCTCACAGCTGGGAGTTGGATTCCGCAACGTGCGGTCCGGCAATCCTGACTTGTCGCCCGAACGTACCATCGCATGGGAGATCGGCATCAAACGGGGCTTCAGTGATCGAACCGTCGCGACCGTGACCTATTTTCGCAAACGGATGCAGAACCAGATCGACGCGATGACTTTGATCCCATTTGACAGCAAGTCGTCCGGCGACTTCGGCTTCGCTGCGTACGTCAACAACGCCGAAGCAACGGCGCAAGGGGTCGAACTGCTTCTCCATCATGAGCCGGGAGCACATGCGCGCGGTTCGTTGTCCTACGGATACATGGTAACGGAAGGAGTCAGCGAAGACGTGGATCAGAATATCCGTCGCGCTCAGTGGGGGTTTGACG
>CAYIHQ010000122.1:0-6723 GCA_964362905.1 uncultured Ignavibacteriaceae bacterium | reverse complement strand
GGCTTCCTTCACGTCCAGGAAGTAGACGGTCTTTCCCGCCTTGACCATTTTGGTGAATAGAGCATCCATGGCTGTATCCCCTATGAGAACTGTGTGAGTGAAAAGTGAAATGTGAGATGTGAAATGTGAGATGTGAAACGTTGCTGCGAGGGGAAGGGGGAAGGGGGAAGGGGATGAAGAGAGTAGGAAGTAATAAGTAGAAAGTAGTCAGATGGCTTGGTGAGTCCCAGTACTCGTACAGACCTCACACGTGCTTCAGTCTGGCTACTGACGACTGGTTACTTTCTACTCTTCCCACACGGATCTCTGTTCGGAAACTGGAAGTCTTTTGGCATGCCACCCCCTCAGGTGAGCCGCGGCATCGTACTGCGCCGTTGGCGGAGGAAATCTATGCGGCTACATGCAGATTGTCAAGACTCCAGGAACAAAAACTTGACACAGACGCCACAAAGCAGAAACGAAGCATCACGATGATGAACACCCATCGAGGTCGGATAGACTGAGTGATTGAGAAAGAGCAACAGGTTGAGCGCGCCGTCCCGTGACTCGTTGCATGATAGACGGATAGGTGACGACGAAAGTGAGTCCCGCGAGAATTGGAGTCATTGCCGTCCAAAGCGATCAATCCTCACAATCGTGCGACATGTGGCACGCTTATTGTAGTAAATGTTCTGCTTCGAAATCTGAAACCCTTCGTTTGTTCGCGTCTGATCATGATTCTCACTGATTGGAATCGGGGAGAACCATGCTTTGCTGTAGAGGAAATGAACAAGCGTTGAGATCCTCAACACCAGCCAACGGGTGAAAGGAGGAACGTGTGTCTCTCCAGCACGCCATTTCCAGAAGAGATTTTGTGAGATGGGCCCTGGCCACGCCGGCCGCAGCGGCGTCCATGGAAGCATTCCTGCCGCAACTTGCTCTTGCCCTCGAAGAGGCCGTGAAGGAGTATCCCATTGTCTGGCTGCAGGCTTCGACATGCAGCGGGTGCTCGGTATCGGTCATCAACACCCTTCACCCGAGCATCAAGAATGTCATTCTTGAGCAAGTGCTCCCCGGCCACAAGCTCGTCCTCGGGTATCACGGAACCCTCATGGCCGCCACGGGTGATCTCTCTCTCCAGGCCGCTCGCACCATCGTTCAAAATCACAAGGGCAAATATGTCTTTGTGGTCGAGGGCGCGATTCCGACACGCGACGGAGGTATCGACGGTACCCTCGGTGAGTTGGACGGTACACCCCAGACGATGCTGCACTGGACTGAGTACTTTGGCCGCGACGCCCTCGCCACCCTCGCCGTCGGAACCTGTGCGGCGTATGGTGGCATTCCCGCCGCCGCGCCGAATCCCACGGCCTCGAAGGGTGTCGGCGAAGTCTTCCATTCCCTCAACATCACCACGCCGATCATCAACATCCCCGGCTGTCCGAGCCACCCCGATTGGTTCATCGGTACCGTTGCCAAGATCCTGCTCTATGGGTTGCCAAAGCCGTCGGAACTGGATGAACAGAAGCGCCTGAAGCTGTTCTTTGGACGATCAGTCCACAGCCGGTGCCTCAATCGCGACTATCTCGACGATGGGATCTTTGCAGATGAGTTTGGGAAGGAAGGATGTCTGCTCGAGCTTGGCTGCAAGGGACCGTTCACCATGGGCGATTGTCCCGTTCGGCTCTGGAACGGCAGCGTAAGCTACTGCATCGCCGCCGGAGGCCCCTGCATCGGCTGCACCGAACAGGGCTTCCCCGACGCCCATTCACCGATCTATCAGAGAAGGTGAGCGCATGAACACCACCATCGTCATCGACCCCCTCACGAGGATCGAGGGACATCTCAAGATCGAGGCGACACTCGAGAATGGGCGCGTGACCGATGCGCGCTGCGGCGGCACATTGTACCGCGGGTTCGAGCAGATCCTGGTTGGGCGTGATCCCCTGGATGCCATTCAGATCACGCAACGATTCTGCGGCGTTTGCCCGACACCGCATGGGATCGCCTCGTGTCAGGCACTCGAGAATGCCTTCGGCATCATGCCTCCGCCGAATGGACGCATCATCCGCAACATCATGCAAGGGGCGAATTACATCCAGTCGCACGTCCTGCACTTCTACCATCTCGCGGCACTCGACTACTTCCGAGGTCCCGATGTGCCGCCGTTCGTCCCGCGGTATGAGGGCGACTACCGCGTTCCGCCCAGCCTGAGAGATTCCCTGATCCAACACTACGTCCAAGCGTATCACGTCAGGCTGAAGGCACATGAACTGTGCGCCATTTGGTCTGGAAAGATGCCCCACATGGCTTCGCTCGCCCCTGGTGGGGTCAGCATCACTCCGCGCCTCGACAATCTCACAACCTCGCTGTGGCGGCTCAAAGAGCTCACCGAATTCATTGACACTGTCTACCTCCCCGACGTCCTGACGTTGGCAGAGATCTACCGAGACTATCTCCAGATCGGCCGCGGCTGCGGCAATTACCTCTCCTTCGGACTGTTTGATCTCGACGCCGAGCCCGATGTCATGAGGCGAAAGAGATTCTTCGCTCCCGGCCGTGTCGTGCGTGGCACCGTGGAACCGCTCGACTCGGCGAAGATCACGGAGGATGTGCGATATTCATGGTACGACTCGCCGTCTCATCGTCACCCGTCGCAGGAAACCACCAGCCCCGACCGGTCGAAGAAGGATGCGTACAGCTGGTTGAAGTCGCCACGCTACGGCAATGAACCCTATGAGGTGGGACCGTTGGCCCGCGTCATCCTTGCCTATCGACGGAAGGAACCAACCGCTCTGGTGGATCTCGTGGACACGACATTGTCGCGGTTGGGAATCGGCTTCGATGACCTTTGCTCTGTCATGGGACGGCACATCGCACGCGCCATCGAGTGCAAGGTCATCGCCGACCAGCTGACCGGCATGATCATGGAGGTGAAACTCGATGAACCGGTCTGCACACCGCACAAGATCCCCGAATCCGCGGATGGAATGGGCCTGTGGTGTGCGGCTCGTGGAGCGCTCGGCCATTGGGTGTCGATCCGGAACGGCAAGATCGCGAAGTATCAGGCGGTCGTGCCCACGACCTGGAATGCCTCTCCCAAGGATGACAAGGGTGTGCGGGGACCGATTGAACAGGCCATGGTCGGCACCACCGTCGCAGACTCCGATGCTCCATTTGAACTTGCGCGGATCGTTCGTTCGTTCGATCCGTGTATCGCGTGCGCGGTGCATCTCATTCGACCCGGCAAATCCATCCTCGACATGCGCGTCGTGTGATCACCGCGGGCCACACAGGACCCGCAACGCCTCTGCCCATTCTCGTCCTTGGCGTGGGCAACACTCTCTGTGGGGACGAGGGTATCGGCATCCATGTCATCCGACAGTTGCAAGAGGGCATGATCCCGGAAAACGTAGAGGTGACCGATGGAGGAACCGGGGGTATTGAACTTCTCTCTGTCATGGAGGGTCGGGATCGCGTCCTCATTGTCGATGCCTTCGAATCGGATGCACCGGCGGGAACCGTCTTGCGCGTTTCCGCTGAGAGCCTCGTCGCAGACGAAGGTCTTCCCCGCTCCGCGCACGACCAGTCGGTGCTGGCGGTGGTGCGCACCGCCCGCCTTTTGGGTATGCATTGTCCATTCGAGATTATCGGGATCGTTCCCGAGGACTGCACTCAGACATCGCTCGATCTCTCTCCCCGCTTGCAGGCATTGCTCCCGACGATCACATCGAAGGTCCGCGCCATCGTGGAGGAGACTGCCGCCAGCTCACTCGCTTGCTGACGTGCTCGATGGCGCCTCGAGTTACCTTGCGGAGAAATGCGATCTGAACTGCGCGTGCGTTCTCCCGAAAAAGACCTCCCTTGTTCTGGCTCCTGTCGCCTGACTCCTTATCTTCACCAAACACAAAGCCCCCCAAGGTCTCCCCTGGAGGGCTTCGTTTGACTCGTTTGCCTGCCCGCCGTGCTTCACCTTCTGGCGGGTCCCTTTTGGTCCTTTGGCCGTTTGTTTGGCGTCTGGCGGTTTGGAGTCTGGCGTCTGCCTCTTAATACATATCTCCGCCCATACCGCCCGGAGGCATCGCAGGACCTCTCTCTTCCTTCGGCTTCTCGACGATCGTCGCTTCCGTGGTGAGCAGCAGACTCGCCACGCTCGCGGCGTTCTCGATCGCGATCCGGGCAACCTTCGTCGGGTCGATGACACCGGCCTTGATGAGGTTCTCGTACTTCTCGGTCTGCGCGTTGAATCCGAAGTCGTCCTTGCCCGCCTTCACTTCGTTCACGACCACCGAGCCTTCGAGGCCGGCGTTCTCGACGATCTGACGGATGGGCTCTTCCAGTGCACGACGAACGATCTCGACGCCCGTCTTTTGGTCGGCATTCTCCGTCTTCACTTCGTCGAGCTTCTTGGCTACGCGCAAATACGCCACGCCGCCGCCCGGGACGATGCCCTCTTCGACGGCCGCTCGGGTCGCGTGCAACGCGTCCTCGACACGGGCCTTCTTCTCCTTCATCTCCACCTCGGTGGACGCGCCGATCTTGACGACCGCAACGCCGCCGGAGAGCTTACCCAGACGTTCCTGGAGCTTCTCCTTGTCGTAGTCCGACGTGGTCTTCTCGATCTGGCCCTTGATCTCATTGATGCGCTTCTTGATGTCGTCCTTCTTGCCTGCGCCCTCGACGATCGTTGTGTTGTCCTTATCGATGGTCACGCGCTTCGCCGTGCCAAGATACGACAGCGTCGCATTCTCGAGTTTGAAGCCCTTCTCTTCGGAAATGACCGTGCCGCCCGTCAGGACCGCAATGTCTTCCAGCATCGCCTTGCGACGATCGCCGAAGCCCGGGGCCTTCACGGCGCACACGCGCAGCGTCCCACGCAGCTTGTTGACGACAAGGGTCGCGAGTGCTTCGCCTTCGACCTCTTCGGCGACGATGACGGTCGACCGGCCGCTCTGCGCAACCTTTTCGAGGATCGGAAGGAGGTCCTTCATCGCGCTGATCTTCTTGTCGTGGATCAGGATGTATGGATCCTCCAGCGCCGCTTCCATCGTGTCAGCGTCGGTGACGAAGTACGGGGAGAGATAGCCGCGGTCGAACTGCATGCCTTCGACGACTTCAAGTGTCGTCTCGGTGCCCTTGGCTTCCTCGACGGTGATAACGCCGTCCTTGCCGACCTTCTCCATCGCATTCGCGATCAGATCGCCGATGGCGCGATCGTTATTGGCGGAGACGGATCCGACCTGGGCGATCTTCTCCTTCTCGGTGCCGACTGGGCTGCTAATCTCCTTCAGTCCTTCAACGACCTTCTTGACGGCGAGGTCGATGCCTCGCTTCAGGTCCATCGGGTTGGCGCCGGCCGTAACGTTCTTCAGCCCTTCACGAACAATGGCCTGCGCGAGCACGGTCGCGGTGGTGGTGCCATCGCCGGCCACATCGGAGGTTTTCGAAGCAACCTCACGCACCATCTGCGCACCCATGTTCTCGACCGGGTCGGTCAGCTCGATCTCCTTCGCAACGGTCACGCCGTCCTTGGTGATGGTCGGAGCGCCGAACTTCTTGTCGATGACGACGTTGCGGCCTTTCGGGCCGAGGGTCACTTTCACCGCATCTGCCAACTGGTCGACACCCCTTTTGAGGGCGGACCGGGCATCGGTGTTGAAATGGATCAACTTTGCACTCATAGTCATTGGCTCCTGTGATTACTTTGGCATGATGGCGAAGATGTCGCTCTCGCGCATGATCAACAGCTCTTCGCCGTCGACCGTCACTTCTGTACCGGAATATTTGCCGTAGAGGACCTTGTCACCCACCTTTACGTCAGGCGTGATGGTCTTTCCGTCGTCGTTGATGCGACCCGGACCGACAGCGATAACCTCGCCCCAAACCGGCTTCTCTTTTGCCGTATCCGGAACGATGATGCCGCCCTTCGTCTTCTCTTCGGCCTGCGATGGCCTCACGACCACGCGGTCAGCCAAAGGTTTCATCTTCATGGTGCTTCTCCTTGTGGTTGGACTGTAACTGATTGTATTGAATGCTGTTAGGGTACACTAGCACTCTACGAGGTCGAGTGCTAATATATGATAAAGGCGGTGTCGTGTCAAGTGGGAATCTTTAAGAAACGACGGGAATAAGTGAAACTGGGGGGATTGCGAGGATATGACGCAGAAACACCCGAAAGGATGCAAAAATGGGTGTCTGAAACACCGTTTGAAGATGGTTCTAGCCCTTGGCTCTTGGCCTGATCTTGCTGAACCAGAAGCGGTCGATCAATGCCAGAAAGCCCAGACTCACGATGATGAGGATCAGTTTCTGAACCATCCCGTCAGGACCTTGTGAGGTCGCAGTCTGGTCCGGACGCGGGGTGAACGTCCGAAGTGCCTCCGTAAGCTGCGCGTACCCGTCTTCAAGTCCCTTCTGCCACTGCTCCGTCATGCCATCGTGCTGAGCGGATTCAGTACGCGGGACCACCGCCCCGGGATTTGCAAGAACGTACCACAGGGTCCCAAGCACCGCCATCATGGCGAACATGCTTCCCATGTTGTTCAGGATCCACGCCGCCGCGGGACGCTGTTTCCGAACCATGACACGAGTCATGACCGACCTCGTGAACCGGTCTGATACGCTCGCCACGGGCATTCGTCGCACCGCGCGCAACAACGAACGCTGGAATTCCACCTCGGCCCGGCAACGGGGACAGACGGCGAGGTGGCTCAGGACCGCCGCTTGGGTGGCGTAATCCGCAGC
>CAYIHQ010000121.1:0-6739 GCA_964362905.1 uncultured Ignavibacteriaceae bacterium | reverse complement strand
CCAGATTCAACCCCATGGGCCCCGACAGCGAACCGACGACCCGGACATCCTGCGACTGGACGGTGGAGCTGTCCAGGTCAGTGTTGAACTGCAATGTGATGTTCGTCGCTGCGGGCGCCTGAAGCGTATTGCGCACAGGAACGGTTGCTGTGATGGTGGGTATGGGCAGAGGTGTCCCGCGAAGAGCTGCCGTGGCGCGTCCCTGGAATCCGCTAACGTCGACTGCCGTCACGCGGTAATAATAGACTGCGCCGTTGACCGCAGTGGAATCGACATACTGCCTTGCGATCGATGAGACGCTGTCGAGGAGGGCAATATTGAGGCTGTCCGGGCCTCGGTAGATGCGGTACACGCCGACTGGCAGGCCGCCAAGAGCCGGCTGCCACGAGAGACTGATTCGCCTGTCGCTGGATGTGATCTGAGCAAACCGAGGCCGCAGGACAAGATTGAATTCAGTCGGATCCACGAGACGGTCGGAGACCCGCACTTCGTCGATCGTGCCGCGGAAGAGTCCGAAGCCGGGACCGCCCCCGATAAATGCCTGGCTGAATGTCGAACCCGGGCTGAATAAGGCGCCCAGGAAGTTGTCGATGACCAGTTGACCATCGATGAAGCCGCGCATGGTGTTAGATGAGGCATCGAACTGCATTGCAAGGTGGACCCAACGATTGAGTTCGACAGGTATCGCAGACGAATCCAGCGTCATGGAACCGCCACGAATACCTGTCTGCAAGCGTCCGCTCGTGGAAATGCCGATGACGGCCTCGTATTTGCCTCCCGAGAAAACCGCAGCAGAGTTCATCGACGGATACTGGTTCAAGTTGACCCACAGTTCCGTCGTGAAGGAATACGGCAACGGTGAGCCATAGAAGAATCCTTGCTCCAGGCTGATGCCGGTATTAGCTGCACCGCTGAAGAAGCGCGCTCGCCCATGCCGGCCGGGGACCATCGTTGTCCCGGTCGTGCTACCGTGCACGGACCTGGCTGAATTGTCGACGATCAACGCACCACCCGAACCCCAGACCACATGGTCCAACGTGTCTTCATCCAAGTGCCAGAGTCCAACGACATTCGCGCCCGGAGCATACTGGCCAACTTCCAGCGTGAACTGATCCGGCCGATCGTCGAACGTGTGCCCATAGCCGACGCCGCCGCGGGGAAGCATCGCGAGTCGGTTGGTTGTCTGCGCGCGTTCCCAGAAATCCGTGCCGCGGTGTCTGATGACAAACTTGTATTCGAGCGGGCCCGGATCGGGCATCTGGAATGAGACTTGATAGATCGAATCAATTCCGGAGCCCACGTTATCCGTCATCATGTGGTTGAACCCGGTCCACTGAAGCGGCAACGTGCCGCCGCGAAGGGTCAGCGTGTCGATCGCGGAATTGAAGAGACCAGACTGCATCGCTGACCGCATGTCGACATACATGGTAACATCCGAGGGACGCGAGTCCCTCACGAAAACGGTCCCAAAATCGCCTGCCGCATACACGAGGCCTGGCGCTTGTGGACGAACTGCGTAGATGACCCCGGAGAATCCCGTCGGAGACGCCTGCCACGTCGCGCCGAGGTCGGTCGAGATGAAGACCGTCCCATCGATCGCCGCCAAGTAGCCGGTGCCCGATTGATCATAGGATCCCCGGCGGACGCCGAGACCGAGCGGCAATGGCAACGTGATCGCGTTCCACGTCGCGCCGCCATCCACTGTTCGATAGATAACATTGTCGAAGGGCGAGCCGACAACGCCAACCTGATCATTGAAGAACACCACCGCATCTTGGCGAATGGCCGAACCCACCAATTGTGTGTTCCACGTAATGCCACCGTCGTGCGTGACGGACACCTGACCTGTTGATGCTCCCGCTACGTACGTCAAACTACTCACCATCTGAACCGAGCGGAACGAGATGCCGGAGACCGGGGCCAGAGGGGTCCACGTTTCACCGGCATCGGTCGTCTTCAACACGACGCCACCGGAGCCGGCGACGAGACCTTCCCAGTCATTGAGGAAGGACATGTCGGTCCAGCTCGGTCCCGTTGTGGGATACGGCGTTGTGGGCTGATACCAGCTCATGCCGCCGTTCGTCGTCCGGCGAAGGAGATTACCGCTGCCTGCCACCACAGCCGTGTTGTACCAGGGAACATGAACACCAAACAATGTAGAGGTCGTAAACGCGGCAACGGAATCCCAGGTGTATCCACCGTCGAAGGTCCTCCGGATGTTGCCACCCACACCCACGGTAAGCCCGAAGTTGGATCCCGGCTCAAGATCGATGTTGAGCAGAGTGGCCTCCGTCCCTGTCGGCCGATACTCCCAAAGGCCGGGAGCCGGTGGTGTCGTGATCTCATTGATCGAATCGGGCGCGAATGTCCCAAACTCGTTCGACACGGTCGGGCGATAGTAGTACTTCGTCGCCGGAGACAATCCGCCCAACAAGGCCCGCAAGTTGACCGCGGACACCCCCGTGGCGGGAGTGCCTTCGAACGGGGCAAACGATCCCAGCGCTGGCGTCGTGCCATACTGGATTCCTCCGGCCGTATTCCCGCCGTTCGGGAGGATATTGGCGCGGATGTAGACGCGGTCGCTGAATAATCCCTGAAATCCGGCCGACACGACGTTCGGAACGCCCGCGCTCTTGCGGCGGATCGTGAACTGGTACGTCGATGTCGCCGACAGCAATTTCGCCTTGGTCGGGGCGCTGACGGCCTCTTCCGGAATCTTGTTCGGGTCCAGGGTCTTATTGGGGAAGACACCGGATGTGTATCGTGGATCGCTGATCCGAACGTAGTACGTCCCCGTCGCCGGCAGGATCCGTACCATCCGGTCCGTCACTCCCAAAGCCGGATCGACCACAAACCAGTCGCTGAAGCTGATGCGTGTGCCCAACGGGTCGAACAACTGAATGATGGTTCCGCTGTACGCGAAGAGGTCCGATGTCGGCGGCACCACCGTCGAGATCTCGACGGTATCACCGATGGCTCCTGAGAATTTATAGTAGTCGACGTCCCCATTGGGATCCAGGACAGCTTCGACCTCGGCGTTGTACGACACTTCGAACGACGTCGTCGCCTCGTTGTTGGGTTCCTCTTCGAAGATCGGGCCGAGCCGCCGAATCGTCCCGGTGGCACCCACAGCAGTCACACCTCGACCGCTTGCGTCCACAGCATAAAGGGAATTGCCCGAGCCGGTCGGTGTGACCTGATATGTTTGCCAACCATCCGACGTGCTGAAGACCCGTCCGGAGTAGGAGACGGCATATCCGTTGTCTACGTCCAGCATGTGCATGCCGTAGGCGTACCCGGGAGACGAAAAGATCTGGGTCCATGACGCACCCCCATCGGTCGACTTCCACACATAATTGTATCCACCGGCGTAGATCGTATTGGCATCCACGGCCGAGAATGAGAGGACACCATCGCCCACGGTCTGCGCCAAGGTCCATGTCGCTCCTGCGTCGGTGGACCTGAGAATGTTGCCGTTATAGTCGGTGACGAGAACGGTGGACGGGCCGGCGAATGTCAGGGCACTGACGTTGGTGATCGTGGGGAGCGTACCAACCTGCCACGTCACACCAAAATCCGCCGAACGCGCGACAAAGCCATTGCTCCCCACAGCGACAATCGTGGAGCCGTTGTACGTCGCCACCTTGGGCACATACGTGTAGCTGGGCAGTGTAAGTCGCGACGTCCATGTCCTGCCGCTGTCGCTGGTAGCAATGATGACATCCGTACCTTCACCGACCGCAACGCCTTCGGCTGCAGACCAGAAGGCCGTGGCATAGGAATAGTGATTAAAGAGGTACCGAGCCCCCGTCGCCTGCCAGGTCAGACCACCGTTGGTCGTGCGGAACACGTCACTGCCTGTCGCATACAAGGTGCGTTCGTCGACCGCATCCACCGAGTACAGATAATTCGTAGCGTTGTCGGGCAGGCTCTGCCGGGCCCACGTCGGCGAGGCCACGGGAGTGTCAAACGTTGCATCCTGACTGTAGGCAGTGCCGAGACTGCCCACCAAGCGGTACCGCAGGTGATAAGTCGTCCCCGGCTGCAATCCGTTCAGACCTTCCGACCGGTAGACAGACTGCACCCCGTACGTGCCATGATAGATCGTGTTGCCGTAGGCCGAGGTCTCACCGTAGTCGAGGTACAATTCCGTGTTTTCCTCGCCGGTGAAGAACAGTTTGGCGACGTTCACGGAGTTGTCGCTCATGACATCGACCCACAGATAGCCCGGGCGGCCCAGGACGGGCTGGAATGTCCGCACCGTGAGCTGATATGTCCCGGACGTGTCCGCCGGAGCCAGGATCTTCGCTTCTCGGTTCAGCTGGCGCGCCTTCTGTTCCAGTTCGGCCGCTTTGCTGCCCTTCGGAAGGGCGGTCTTAGAGGGGTACGAGGAAGGGTTGGAAGACTGCAGCACCCGGAGCGTGTACGTGCCGGGATACAAATAGACATAGCCGTAGGGCATGATGTCGGTTGGGAAATACCACCAACTGCTGTACTCGATGTTGCCGCCGCTGTTGTAAAGCTCGAAACGAAACTTGAGTCCCGACGCTTCACCCTGCGCTCCGATGATCTGCACGTACCCAGATACGGGCACGGTGAACTGATAATAGTCCACATCAGACTGAGTGCTGATCTCGCCTTGAAGGTTCGATTCAAACGCCACCGTATTCGCTTCCAACAGCGAACCGTTCGGCTCGGTCTCATTCACAATCGGAAGATCTACGATCGTCGCCGGGTCGTGCACGATCTGCTTTGCGCGCGCAGCGGCAAAGCGCAGTTCATCGACGGAAGGAGCGCCGATGTACGCGACCGTCACGGAGAACGTGTCCAGCGGCGCCGCGAAGAATGGACCCACACTGAACTGACCCCGGACATCGCCTGACGTTGTCAGTGGTGCGGAGAAGGTCGTCAGATTTGCCGTCGAGCGGACGTACAGATTGTCGTTGACATTCCAAACCGACATCCCCGACGGGCTTCCACTGAGCACCTGGATCCCATACGCTGCCGAGTTCGTCGCACCGCCGGTCTCGTAGGCATAGACCAATCCCAGCGCAGTGTCGTACACTGCCAGGTTATTGCCGGCAACACCGACATCGAAATCAGCTGTCAGTTGAAGGAAGACGTCGTCCAGTGCGGCTCCGGATGTATTTACCACACGGTAGTCGACGATCAGGAACTGGTGGTCCGGAGGGCCGGCCTTGATGTACGAGGTCTGGGTGACGCGAACACCGATGCGATTGGCCTCCCACGCATCCGTGAAGGAGTTTTGCAACGCGGTGAACCCCGCCGCCATGCTCGGGACGGGAGAGAAGCCGGAAGCCGGCGCGAAGCTGTTGCCAGCGGTATAGAGGCCGCCCGCAAAGCGGTTGCTGTTCCGATCGACCAGGCTGACGTCGGCCGTGTACACACCGTTCTTGCCGTTTACGACGATGCCTTTTCCATACAAGCCAAAGGCGCCGATCTTGCCGCGGTTCGAGAGGTCGAATCTTGTATCATTCTCGACCGCATGGATGAGCTCAGCCCACACGTAGATCGTGTCGCGTACGGCACCGGCGACATTTGACGCGTCAAAGATCACCTGGAAATTGCCAAATTGCGCCTCGGTCGGAACCCATCGGAGGGAATCCCCATCAAACGTCATGCCCTCAGGCCCTCTGACGAGCGAAATGGCTGCATCAGGCCAGCCATCCGTCGTGACCGCGCTCGCGTACGCTTCCCCGGTCACAGCGTTCAACCCGCCGGCATTGACATTCATCGGCGCAAGCGACACGGGCGAGGCGAAGGGGAACCCCATGAACCGTGCCCCATTCTGGACGATCAAGTCGTTGCTGTTGAGCGTCATGTCCGGGGTCCACAATGCGCCCGGGAGCGCATCAGTATCCAATGGCCAATATCCAACGAGCGAAGACTCACCTCCCGTCAGGACATTGGTGTACTCCGCTTGAATCTGGCCGGTCGTGCGGGTGGCGTTCCAAAGACGTACATCGTCGATGAGGCCGTGGAAATTGTCAGAACCTGTGGCACCGATGTACAGGCCTGTGGATCCGGCACCGATCGACCCCATGAACGGAATGCTCCGCACCAATTCGCCATTTACATAGAGCCTTGCAAAGCTCCCATCGTACGTTCCGGCGACATGCGTCCATGCCCCCACGGGAACGGGAAGCGGGCTATCCACCAGGACATCGTTGCCGCCTCCGAGAAGGGTCGTCCCGTCGGACAAGGAGAATGCGAACCTGGCAATGCCGTAGAGTGAATCAGCGTTGATCAACAGGCCATACGTGCGGAACGGATTTTCGACAAACAAAGCCGACGGCCGCGAGACAATGTTATACGTCCGTCCTGGTGCCGGCTCATTCATCGGATACACCCAAGCCTCAACCGTGATTGCCGTACCTGTGATGGCATATGCGGACGCGGTGCGCGGTAGGAAGAGAGTACTCCCGTCGACGATCCTGACGCGATCATTCACGCCGTCGAAGAACATGGCCCCCAGGTTCGAAGGATTGACGGAAGGTGGAACAGGATTCGACACGGCAATGGCATCCAACTCATTCCAACCCGGGACGGCAGGCGAGTTGATGGCCAGCCGAACTGCATCGACAAGATACGCCGTCAGCGGGAATGTCACGCTGAAAGACCGAGCCTCGGGCGCCGCCGGCGCCGCAACACCCGACCACACGACATTCCAGTCGCCTGTGCTGGCATTGCGCACATAGACTGTATCGATGGCGCCGGG
>CAYIHQ010000120.1:0-6762 GCA_964362905.1 uncultured Ignavibacteriaceae bacterium | reverse complement strand
TCATGAGGACAGCCTCCGACGCGCCTACGAAGCGGGATTGGGCGGTGGTCGACGGGGAAGTTTCGTCCTGGCGGACTCGCTGGGCCGGGACCTTGTCGAATCGACGCAGGACCTCGCCACCACAGTCCAGAACTCATTCCTGCTCGTCTACATCCTCCTGGGGATCATGGCTTTGATCACGCTTGCAGCCCTGCGTGTGGCCTACCGGTTGCGCATAGAAGTGCAGGAGGTCCGAGACGAGCGCAGGATCTTCTCGCTCGCATTGCCCTCCCCCACGGTTGTCGAATCGAGACCGATCTCCCCTGCTGGCAGACGCCGTACCGGCAACGGACCAAAGAAGAGACGAAAACAGTCCTCGACTCCTCGGTCCAACCGAAGGCCTGCAAAGCGTCGTGCGTGAAATTCAGGCGGCCGGTCAATGACCGGCCTTCTTTGTGTACGTCCGGCGAGCTCATCCGTCGTATTTGCACTCTTCAATTGTAATTTGTAGAATATACAAGTTGAAAAATTTGGATATTACCCAATCAGACTTGTTTTGGCCGATATTCGATTGGCACAGTATTGGCATATTTGAGACTGCCGGCGGGAAAAGTCGGTCGCTTCTGGGCCCCTCCTTGGTGGGTCCACCCAGGAGAACATAGCGCAGGCTGAGTGGTCCATCTCCAGTTCCATGGATGATAGGCGCGTTTCGCGGACCAACTCAGTCCAAGTCGAGAAGGTCCAGCCTCCCCCCTCTGGACCTTCTTTTTTTTATTCGGGTCACAATCTAGCAGGCCGTTACTATCCCACGGGAACGAGGCGCTGGAATCAAGTGATGCCTTTGGAAGCCAGCGCGCCCATCGGGAAGACGATGAGTCTCACGTTGTTGCCTAAAGATTGCCAGTAGCTCTTCTGTTTGAGGCCTTGCGCTCAGCTTCTCTGCCTGATAGACACGTCAGAAGGCCATTCACTGGGCCGACGATTTGCTGACATCTTTGAAGAGGAGACCGATATGAGCAATGATTGTCCCCGTGACTTTCCGGTGGGCCTTCGTAGCGATCGAGACCCTTGGCGGAGACGCGAACACAAACATCCCATCCGATCCAAACGTGCAATTTTGACGAACGTACATCCCCAAAGTCCCAGGTTGGCGCTAGGTGTAATGTCGGTCAACTCGGTCAACTGACACAAGTGTACAATGTCACGCCTGGCCTCATGGGCAACAAAGCACATGACGTGGCTCCAAGTGAGCGCGTCAATCATGACCTTTAGTTTGGGATGTTTTCTGCTGTGGAGCGCTTTCTTCTCCAACGGAAGTCATCGAGATCCCTCGAAAATCACTCTCCGAATTCTAGAGAAACCCTTCCTTGACTATCTAGGTCAGGAGACTTGCCTGCTCCAGGGAGTCCGGGTGGACACTTCGAAGGGCAACAACCCCTTGTTGGTTTTCTTCCCTCACGGATCTGTCTGTCCGGGCTGTCTCTATGAAGTAGAGGAATATGTTTCTGTCTTTGCAGAACATGAAGGCAGCTCACCGAAGATCCAATCCATCGCGCTCATAGTCGAATCGGATACCATGAAGGCGTTACGGTTCTGTAGACTCTCAGGTCTGAAATTGCCGACCTATTATTGGCCGACCCGTAAATTCAAGGCATTCTGGAGCGTGGGCCCGCATCCGCTACCATTTGCAGCACTAATGAACAGGAACGGCTGTGCCTTCACTTGGATAGTACAGAATTCAGTTACCCCAGTTGAAGGCAAGAGAACTCTAACGCAGCATGTATTGGACCGATTCAAAGGTCCTCATTCGACTCACAAACACAATCAGGAGGTCCTATGAGACACCCCCAATTCGCTTCAAGAGCGCTCCGTCTGTCAATGCTCTTTCTCTTGGTGTGCCTTGCGTTGACGGTGAGCTACCAAGAGATGCGAGCCGATGCACCATTGTGTTGGGCCTGTATTCCAATGGCTGGCGGCTGTTCGCTGGGCTCATGGGGTGGTTGGACCGAATGCACCAACTACCCGCCGGAAAATTGTGTAACCCACGGTGAACGCTGTGAACCTGCCTGACATCGTGGCTTCCAGCTGACCCTCGGAACGAGAGATAGCCGCGATGGTGAGCGCTATCTCTCCGGTGCTTTCTAGTTCAATTGGTTCTACAGCCATGATTACTCTGTTCCTATTCAGCATAATCGCTCTCAACGTACAGGTTTCGAGCTCGATTCTACGCTTTGAGAGAACATTGGGTCTCAACGGGGATGCCCCTTCCGAGTATCTATTCAGTGATCCAAGAAGTATCGCAACCGACTCGAAAGGGAACTTCTACGTTGTTGAGCGGGCGGAGATGTCGGTGCGACTGTACGACAAGAAAGGCATTTTTGTACGGAGGCTCGGTAAGCGAGGCAGCGAAATCGGACGGTTTAGAGACATCTCATGCATGTGCGTCGACGGAAGAGACAATGTGGTAGTTCTCGACTATGTGAGTGCACGGATTACCGTCTTCGATCGATTTGGGGTGGTCATGAGAACCGATTCAATCGATCGGAAGAGGATGGCGTGGCCGCGCAAAATCGTCGCCCTACCTGACGGCAAGTTTCTTGTTGTGTACGTCAGAGCCACGAATGATGGCATCTTCCATGTCTTTGATTCAGTCCTCCGGCATGAACTTGACACATTTGGCAAATTGCAGCAATTTGGCGAGAATCAGCGCTTCGAGGCTGCTTATCTCGCGAACTTTCCCGGGTCGATCTTCGTATCTTCGTCAGGTCGGCAGTTGTATTTCAGTCCAAGATGTTACTACGGCGATATTTTCCTTTTCGTTTTGGATGATGCGACCAAGAGATGGAGCCTCAAGCAAACAATCAAGGGATATGTTGAAAAGAGGGAGCCGTATACTCTTCTCACAAAAGTGACGCAGACGCAAGATCCATCAAAGAGAGAGTTCACTCTGCAAATGTTCGGCCCCTGGGGACAATTCTCGGCATTGATTCACAACGAAAGCAGGGGACTCTTCGTCTTGAATGATAAGCGTCTCGTTCATTTCACCTTGATTGAGCACGGTCAAGATCTCGTCTTCGGAATGGAAGTCTTCTCCAATCGCGGGCAACTCGAAAAGTACTGGCCGATTCAATCTAGGAGTCTGTCCGAGTAAGCAAAATATTTTCTGATTTCTGTCGAGATCGGCTTCTCGTGTACTATATTTGTGGAGCACAATCGCGAGAGCCAATCGATGAGCAAGACCTATCAACCGTTCGAGCCGGATCAGCTGTTGTTGATGCCGCCATCACTTCAGGAGTGGTTGCCGAAGGACCATTTGGTGTATTTTCTGCGGGATGTGCTTGAGCAAATGGACTTGAGCCCGATTCAGGACTCGTATGAGCGAGAAGAACGGGGGTATCCACCGTATCACCCAAAGATGATGACGGGTCTGTTGCTCTACGGCTATGCCAATGGCGTCCGGTCGTCACGGCAGCTGGCCAAGCATTGCCAGGAAGATGTCGCGTTCCGGGTGTTGACAGCGAATAATCAGCCAGACTTCCGGACCATCAGTGACTTTCGTAAGCGACATCTGGAGGCATTGCATCATGTGTTTGTCGAGATCCTTCGGTTGTGCCGTGCAGCAGGTCTGGTCAAGTTCGCGCACATCTCGTTGGATGGAACGAAGATCAAAGCGAACGCCTCCAAACACAAGGCCATGAGCTACGGTCGGATGATGAGCGATGAGGCTCGTCTTCGACAGGAAATCAAGGCGCTCCTGAAAGAGGCCGATCGCACTGACCGGCGTGAAGACCGCCGCTATGGAGCTGAGAAGAGCGGCGATGAACTTCCGGAGGAGCTTGCCCGCCGCGAATCCCGGTTGGCAAAGATCCAGGAAGCCAAGCGAGCGCTGGAACAGCAGGCGCGATCCGACCGCGAAAAGAAGGACCCGCCATCGGCACCCCCGGCATCAAAGGTCCCGGTTGAGCGTGATGCTAAGACCGGCAAGGAACGAGTTGCCGACCGTGCCCAGCGCAACTTTACCGATCCTGACTCTCGGATCATGCCGTATCAGAAGACCTTCGTTCAAGGCTACAACGCCCAGATAGCGGTTGATAAATCCCATCAGATCATTGTGGCAACGGTGGTGACGAATTACCCCAAGGATGACCGGCACCTTCCCTGCATGCTCGACCGGTTGGAGTGCAAGCCGACCGTCTCAACGCTTGATGCCGGATATCGAACTCCTGAGAACTTGAAGCTCTTGAAGCGAAAAAAGATCGATGCCTACGTAGCCATGGGTCGCGAAAGGCACGGTGCGCCACGCACCCAATCGGTCCGGGGACGTCCCCCGAAAGGTCTCTCGATCCAAGAAAAGATGGCTCGCAAGTTGTTGACCAAGAAAGGCAGAGCCATCTACGCCCAGCGCAAAGCGATCGCGGAACCGCCGATCGGACACATCAAGCATGTGCTTGGCTTTCGGCAGTTCAGTCTCCGAGGACATCCAAAGGTCTCAGCAGAGTGGAGCTTGATCAGCGCGGTGCACAATCTGAAGAAGCTCTTCACCGCGTGCTTGAATAATCCCCGCCTACGGGCGCGCATGGCCACCGCATAGTCTACCGAACAGCTGTCAAAGAACAAGGCTGCCAATGACGTCTCTCAAAACGTCCACCAGGCAGATCATAGCATCACAAGAACCCGTTAGTCGGTCAGACTCCTAGGATTGCACACCTCGGGGGCTTGTTTATTGTCTTCTCCTCAAGTGAACCACCTCCCCTCGGAGGGTCATGAGTGCTCTATGGACTTGTTAGCTGGCGCAGATTTGTCCCGTCGATGTTCATGACCCACAAGGTTCCTGTCATTCCATCATTATTTAACTGATAGTATGCGATCTGCGTGCCGTCCGGGGACCAGGATGGATACCCGCCCCATCGCAGAATCTGCTTCTGGTTTGTTCCATCCTTGTTCATGGACCAGATTCCAGAGGATGTATCATTGCTACTTCCATACATCCCCCAGGCGATTTTGCTCCCGTCGGCGGACCACGAAGGATCACGGTCCGTATAGGCGTTAAACGTCAATCGCACCGCATTATTGCCTGTCGTGTCCATCAGAAAAAGCTCAGAGGAGAAAGCACCGGCCAAATATCTTAAGTGCAGGATCGCAGCTCCGTCACGGGACCACACAGGCTGCCGCCACTCTCCTATGCCATGTTGACTAATATCCTTTTTGTCGCTCCCGTCTGCATTCATGACCCAAATGACATTTGCCCCGACGGAATCACCGTAGTTCGTGTCGAAAGCGATCCTCTTTCCATCAGGCGACCATGACGGAAAGAAGCATTCACCCCAGGTTGTTAGCTGCGATATTTGATTGGTCTGGACATCGATCACGTGAACGTTATTGTTCTTGACAAAAGCAATCTTCTTTCCGTCTGGCGACCATTCGGGGTCAAAGCCTTCTGCTAGAAACTGTTTCATCATGCTCTGCAAATATATCAGCCAAATCTGATAAACACCGTTCTGGAGTTGAATGGAATCTTGGGCTAGATGGGTGTAGGCAATTGCATTGCCAACAGGGGACCAATCAGGTTCAGTGTCGATAGTGCGGATTGGTGGAGGCGGTGGAGCTATAATGGTTCCTCCGTCACTCGGATTATCGGCACAGCCTTGCAGTGCACTTCCGAACATCAAGACCTTCCAGATCCAGTAGCGCATTCTTTCACGCATTTCGAAAACCAGATTCCTCCAGTTTGAAAACAACCAGTGGCCCCGATGTGCAAAATCCCTACCCCGCTCGCTTGGTGGTAGAATTCAAGCGATGCAAAGGATGGAGTTTACCCCGTTTTGTGGACAGAGAGTTAAGCCAGTGTAGCCTGTTGTAACTCGTACGCCACCGGTGACCTGTAACCGAGTGAGGAGTGGCCTGCCTGCGTAACGGAGTCACTTCGTCAGGCAGGCGCCTCACGCAGTTGTAGAACACCTCGAGATACTCGATGATGCGTCTTCGAGCCTCCTCCCTCGTCTGAAACGGCTCCCAGAACAAATGTCCCTTCTTGAACGTTGCGAAGAACGATTCGGCCATCGCGTTGTCGTAGCAGTTGCCGGTGGAGCTCATGCTCTGGATCATTCCGTATGCCTTGAGGATCGCGCGCACGTTGCGGTCAACGTACTGCTTTCCGCGGTCGGAATGGAAAATCAAGCCGGGCTCGACCCCACGATGCCCCAGGGCCATCTGCAGCGCCTCGATGATGCCGTCCGCCCGCAGATGGTTCGTAATCGCATAGCCCAGCATCCTCCGGGACCACATGTCCTCGACCGTCGTCACATACAGCCATCCCTCGGGCGTGTCGACATAGGTGATGTCCGACAACCAGACCCGGTTCGGACCGCCGGTCGTGAAGTTCTGCTGGAGCAGATTGGGAGCCGCATCCCGATCCTTGCACCGCTTCGTCGTCCGCTTGAAGCGCTTGGCCACCTTCGAGAAAAGGCCCATCTGGCACATCAATCGTGCGATCCGCTTGTGATTGACGACCCAACCCTCCTGACGCAACGCCTCGCAGATCGTCGGACTCCCGTATTCCCCGCGTCCTTCGGCATACACCCGCCGAATCTCCTCGATCAGACGCTCGTTCAGCAGGCCCCGTGCGCTCAGCGGCCGCATCCGCCACGCATAGAATCCACTTCGGCTCAGACTCAGCAGCGGGCACATCCGCTCCACGCGATACTGCTCTCGATGTTCCTCCACAAACCGATACCTCACTTCCCGTGCCTCGAGAAGTATGCCAGGGCTTTTTTTAAAATCTCC
>CAYIHQ010000119.1:0-6822 GCA_964362905.1 uncultured Ignavibacteriaceae bacterium | reverse complement strand
GTGGTGGCGTATCACATGAGCGAATGGCGGCGTTCGTCAAGATGATGCGCAGCCCCGGAGGCGATATCGCGGTACTCTTGGCGACATTCCTGCTCACGGTCGTCATCGACCTGACGGTGGCGATCCAGGTGGGCGTCGTGCTGGCGGCATTCCTGTTCCTGCAGCGCATGTCAGACGCGACGCAGATCGGGTCCATTACGAAGGATCTCGGGATGGTGGAGACGGACGAACCGGAAGATCCGCAGGCGTTGTCGGGACGAACGGTTCCTGACAGGGTCGAGGTCTTCGAGATCCAGGGAACGCTCTTCTTCGGTGTCATCGAGCAGTTCAAGGATGCGATGCGGTTGGTCGAACCGCCGCCGCGCGTGCTCATCCTTCGCATGCGGAACGTGTTGACCATCGACGCCTCCGGCATTCGGGCGCTCGAGGATCTGCTCAAAACATCCCGGCGTCAGGGCACACGCCTCATCATTTCGGGGATCCATTCACAGCCAATGGTGGCGTTTCAGCGCTCGGGACTACTGGACTCGATCGGTGAAGCGAACGTGCTGGGCAATATCGATGAGGCCCTCGCACGAGCGTCCGAGATCCTCTCCGCGCGGACTAGTCCGCCATGACATCCCGCTCTTTTCTGTCCGCGCTGTGCATGCTCGTACCGGCAGCCGTGATGGCGCAACCTGCGACCGGACACGCCTCCTCCGAACGATCCGTCTTCGAGCATTGGATCTTCGGCGACCTGTGGCGATCCGCCGGCGTGGTCAGCGATTCGTCCAACGACCACATCGAAGGATCGCTCAGGCCCATCCTTCCGCCCTTTGTCGTCGCCGACCTTCGGGCGGTCCGACATCCGCGCGGACCGCTAATCGCGGGCCAGCTTGCTCGGGAGGCCGGCATCGTCCTTTTCGACACGCCGGAGGGCACGACCACACTTTCCTCTGATTCCCTCGTGCGTCTTGCGTCGTCCTCACCGAACATCTTCGTTGACCGGGAAGCGTATCTTCGCTGCCGGCTCATTGACCTTCTCATAGGCGACTGGAGCCGTTCGCCCGATGACATCCGATGGCTCGCCGTCGATGGCACCGCGCATTTGCGGCCAGTGGTGACACCGTATCGAAATCCTTTCGTCCGGTTCGACGGTCTGGTGCCGCGTCTCGTCCTTGCCGCGTCGGAGACCATGACGGGATTTGAGGAAGAGTATCCGCCAGCCGGACGGGCGACGCTCCTTCTCCGCTACCTCGACCGACGGCTTCTGGGGAGCGTGTCCCGCGAATCATGGGACTCCACGACGATCGACCTTCAACGACGACTCCAGACGATCGATCTTTCCTCTCTCGGCAACGGAATTCCGCCGGAGCCGAGACTGTCGGAGATGCTGCACAGCCGTATCGCCCATGTGCGGGCGGCGTCTGAAGCTCTGCGGCGGCTTCTCTTCCGGTCTGCATTGCTTCAAGGCACTGACGGCGATGATTCGGTCCACATCCAGGTTCAGCAGGGGCATTTGGTTGCCGTGACCCTCGCTCCCCGCGGTTCCATCCATCCCGCAGCCGACCTCCTCTTCAATTCCGCCGCCACGGAAAAGGTCCGGATCCTGCTTGGGGACGGCGACGACGTGGTCACGATCGTGGGTACCGGCCCTCGCATTCCGATCCTCATCGCGGGTGTGCATATGCCAACCGTCCTCACGAAGACTGCACGCGATCTGACGTGGAGGACCGCCACGCCGTCATTCATTTCCTGGATGACCAACGCGCCGGCCCCTCCCATTCCTACGACGCAGGATTGGGGCACGGTCACACGATTCGAGCCCTGGCTGGACCTGGATTCGGACGACGGACTGTTCGTCGGCGGCGGGCCGGTCTCAACGTCCTACGGCTTTCAGGCAACCCCGTATGTCTCTCAAGGTAGCGCGCTCGCGGGGATCGCCAGCGCAACCGGTGGCGTCCGCGTCCAGCTTTCCTACGACACCCGCCAAAGGTGGGCGGGTATGGGGATCCGCGCCGGGACGCGGTTCGCACAGGCGGACGTGATAAAATTCTTCGGCATGGGCAATGCGTCGCTCGCCAGCGCCACATTGCTGGACCGGGGCGACTACGAGGGGAGGCGACGCAACCTTCAGTTCTCCGCCGGCATGGACCTGCATGTGGCACGGGAGTGGACGGCGGGAGTCACTGCTGCCGTGACGTCCGACGCATTGGACGCGATCGGGGGAACCGTGATCGATTCCCTGCTTTCCCACGGGTTGACCCGGTCGTTGAACTATGGTACTATCTCTGTGAGCATGGTCCACGATTCGCGAAACGACGCTCTCCTGCCGGTCGACGCCTCCTACGTATCGACCTCGCTGGCTGTGTCGCCCGCATTCCTGCAAAACCGCACGCGCTTCAGCCGCGCGGATCTGGACGCTCGGACCTATATCGGCGTGGCCGATACAGCGGCGGTCCTCGTTCTGCGGCTCACGGCGCATCGGGTCTTCGGCACGGTTCCCTGGTTCGAGTCTGCCGCCATCGGAGGAAGCCACTCGTTGCGCGGATTTGAGCGCCAACGGTTCCGCGGTGAAGCTGCGATCGTCGGCGGCGTGGAATGGCGCATCCCGACCGGGACGATCCCGTTCCTCTGGCCCCACGAGACCGGCATCATCCTTCTGGCGGAATCAGGGCGCGTGTTCCTCCGGGGTGAATCGTCGGACCGCTGGCATTCGGCGATCGGAGGAGGGATCTGGTGGAGGCCCGTCCGCGCACCGTATCTGGGCAGCATGACGCTCGTCCGGTCCGCGGAGGATTGGAAGTTATCCGCCACATTAGGCTTTGCATTCTAACAGGACACGGATGAGAGTGTCTTCAGCGACTCGATAGTCCTCCACCCGTTCCATCACATTCGGAGATACCCTCCGCCCCATGGCACCGCGCACCGTTCACGTTGTTTCGCTCCACATCTATCCGATCAAGTCCTGTCGAGGCATCGACATTACCTCGGCAGACGTACGGCCGATGGGATTCGCCTGGGATCGCCGCTGGATGGTCGTCGATGAGGAAGGTGTATTCCTCTCGCAGCGTCGCTTTCCCCGACTTGCGACCATCGACGTCGCGTTGGGAAGGGACAACCTTCAGGTGTCCGTACCCGACATGATCGAAGCCCTTTCAGTTCCCCTGGATCCGCCGACGGGGGACACGATCCCCGTCATGGTCTGGAAGGATCAAGTTCCGGCGATCCCGGCGGGGCGCGAAGCGGATGAGTGGTTTTCCGAAGCGTTGGGAAAGAGGTGTCGTCTCGTGCGGCAGCCTGAAGCGCCGGTGCGGTCCGTCGATCCGCGATATGGCGAACCCGGAGATCACGTGAGTCTGGCGGATGCATACCCCATTCTGGTGGCCACACTTGACTCTCTCGTCGACCTCAATCGACGGATGAAAGACCCGGTGCCGATGAACCGATTCCGACCCAACGTCGTCGTGCGGGGCGCACCGCCGTACGCGGAAGATGGGTGGACCACTCTCACCGGCACCGACATCACCCTGCGGTTGGTCAAGGTCTGCTCCCGATGCGTCGTGGTGACGAAGGACCAGCATTCGGGCGTGGGGGGAGAAGAGCCGTTGCGGACACTTTCCACCTACCGAGAACGGGACGGCAAGGTGTTCTTCGGCCAGAATGCGATCCCGGTCGGCACGGGATCGATCCGCGTGGAGGAATCGCTGACCGCCGAATGATCTCCCGCGTCAACGCCCCCGAGTTTTCCGTATATTCCCTGCATGGTCTCCCAATCTCGCCGGCGCGATGATCCTGCCTCTTCACCGGCCTCATTCCGCGAGGCGCGCGCCCGATTGATCGAGCGACATCGGTCGGGCACGGGAGGGCTCGTGGCCGTCGCCGCCCTCTCCGACCTCTACGACGCCACGGTCTCCGCATCCTTCCAGGCAACAACCGGAAGCGCCGGAAGCGGACTTGCCGTTGTCGCGCTCGGGGGATTCGGGCGCCGGGAGATGTGTTTCGCGTCTGATTGCGACCTCATGATCCTTGCTCCCGATGCAACGACACAGACGGCACAGACGGGAGTCATGCAGGAATTCTTCCATCGCCTCCTGGATGCGGCTCTCGATGTGGGGCACAGCTACCGGAGCGTTGATGATGTCCGTACGATCCGGGAATCCGGACTCGATGTCTGGCTCTCTCTCCTCGATGCCCGGCTCGTCTGCGGGTCCAGCTCCACATTCCGCGCCTTCGTCGCCGCAGTGCGGCAGACAGTCCGCGGATATGCGTCGTCGGTCTTCGTCCAGGACCTCCTGGCACTGCACGAGGCACGGCATCAGAAATACGGACGCTCCACCAAGCTCCTCGAACCGAACATCAAAAACAGCGCCGGCGGCCTTCGCGATCTGCACACGGTCGTCTGGCTGTTGCGCGGGACGGGGCTGGAAGCTATCGGCAGCCGTCAACGGCGGGGCACGCTGGAGGCCATTCTCGCGTCCCGCACGCTGCGAACCCTCTTTCCTCCCCGATTCCCCTCACGCGCGCTTCGCGCATTTGACCTGTTGCTCCGGACCCGCAACGAAATGCACGTGACGGCCGGGGCACTGCACGATACCCTGGAATTCTCGACTCAGGGCCAGATTGCCGCCGGACTTGGGCTACGCGGTGCCGGAGGGCACACGGCCGTCGAACGGTTTATGCGCGATCACTTTGAAGCGGCCAACGTCGTCGCGGAATTGAGCGCTCGCGTCGTCCTGTGGGCGCGAGACCGGTGGCTGCGTCATTCAGGGACGGCCGGTTCGAAGCAGCTGAGCTCCACCCTTCGTATTCGGTCGGGCAAGGTGGACCTCGTGCACCCGACGGGACGGTTGACTTCCCGGACGGCGCTCGAGGCATTCTATGCACGGTTGGAGCAGGGGGCCGAATTCAGCTTTCAACTCGAGGACGCTCTTCATCGTCATCTCCCGGCGTTCCGCGCCCTGCGGTCCGCGGACGACGCGGCATTGTTCACGGCGATGTTCGAACGTCACGCGGGAGTGGCCGGCTCCCTGTACCTGATGAATCGGCTCGGACTGCTGGAACGGTGGATCCCGGAATGGCGTCCCCTCGTCCGGTTCTTCCAGCACAATCAGTACCATTACTATACGGCAGACGAGCATACACTTCGTGTTGTCGAATATGCCGAAGCACTCGCCGAGCAGGCGACGCCGTTCGGTGAGGCCTATCGATCGCTCCCGCGGCCGGATGTTCTCCTCTACGCGTGTCTGCTCCATGACATCGCCAAACCGCAGCGGGTCGAGGACCATGAGATCGCGGGCGTGCGGGTGGCACGACGGGTCCTCGGACGGCTGCACCAGTCGCTCCTCGCCGATGACGTCGCCTTTCTCGTCCGTCACCATCTCGACATGGAGCAGGTCGCCTTCCGCCGCAATCTCGCGGATACTGCCACGATCGAGGATTTTGCCCGGCGATTCCCCCGTCCGGCCCTGTTGGACTATCTCTACTGCCTGACGTATGCCGATCTTTCCGCGGTCAACAAGAACGTGTGGACGGAATGGAAGGCCGCTCTGCTCACCGACCTGTATCATCGAACCCGGCGGGTCTTGCACAGGGAGGCCGAACCAGCTGCAGTCACGGAGACGGCGCTGCCCGATCGGTTGGCACGCGAATTCCCCGCAGAAGTCCTCGCCGCCCACCGTGCATTGCTCCGCGACGCCGGATATCGCAGCGCGTTCTCGCCCGACGAGATCGCCGACCACCTTCGGGCATTGAGTGAGGACCGAACGGTACACGTGCTCACGCAGCACTGGAGCGACGTCACGGAAGTGACCATCCTGGCCCCCGACGCTCCGTTCGTGCTGTCCCGTTGCTGCGGCGTGCTGTCGGCGAACGACGCCAATATCATCGACGCAAATATTTTCACGCGGGACGACGGCATCGTGATCGACAAGTTTCGCGTGGTGGATGCGGTGGCGCACACCGCCCTCTCGCAGGACCGGTGTCGCAAGATCGAAGAGGACCTGCGCGAGGTGTTCGCCGGGCGCACCGACCCGGCGCATCTGATCGAACGCCATCGGCGCCGCTGGAAGCGGAAGGCCGGGCGGCACAATCCGAACGTGCGGGTGGACGTGGAGTTCGAGGACCATCCGCGTTTCACGATCATCGACGTGTACGGCGCCGATACGCTGGGCTTCCTGTACCGCGTCACGGAAACGATGTCCTCACTTGGGCTGAGCATCCATTTTGCCAAGATCGCCACCCGGGGCGACGGCATTGTCGACGCATTCTATGTCCTGGATCGGGACGGACACCGGCTGGACGACCCACAGCGCAAGGCCGACGTGCAGCGGGCGCTGCGCACGACCATCCGTGAGCTCGCGGATTCCGAGCTCGTTGCCACTCCAACTGTATGAGCGATCGCACCGCACAACCTATCGGCGTCTTCGATTCCGGCATCGGTGGCTTGACCGTCGTCCGTTCGCTGCTCCGTCACCTGCCGCACGAGAATATCGTCTACTTCGGCGACACCGCGCGCGTTCCGTACGGTTCGAAATCGCCGCAGGTCGTCCGCGAATATGCCCTGCAGGACGCGGAGGTCCTGCTTCGCTACGACGTGAAGATGATCGTCGTGGCATGCAATACCGTGTCGGCCGTCGCCCTCGATGTCGTCCAGCGCCGGGCGGGGGCGAACATCCCGGTGGTCGGCGTCATCGCACCCGGTGCCGCAGCCGCAGCTTCCGCTACGCGGAACAAGCGTATCGGGATCATCGGCACGCAGGGCACCATCGCCAGCAATTCCTACAACAACGCCATACGCGCCATCGACCCCGCCATCGAGGTGTTCGTCCAGGCGTGTCCGCT
>CAYIHQ010000118.1:3763-6845 GCA_964362905.1 uncultured Ignavibacteriaceae bacterium | reverse complement strand
CAACGGCCCGTCCGCACGGCGGCGTGGGTCTCTGCGCTTGCCGGAGAATATCTGGCGCCGGCGGCGGCTGGTGCTCTGATCGTCATTGGACTATGGAGCGTCTCGTTCAATTCTCCGGACACACCCGCGGCTCCGTCGCTTCCTGTGACGTCCGCTGAGGTCGCGGAGTACGTTGTGTCGAATGAACAGTGGGCATCTGTCGAACTGAGTCCTCTTGTCGGAGATCTCCTGAGCGAACGACTCCTGGTGGCACGCGAAACGGAAGGGGTGTTCACACCCGGATTGGAAGATCTGGAGCAGCCCTCCGTCCCAGATATCATTGCAGGTCTCAACGATGAAGAACTCGAAGCTCTCATCAACCGCATGAACGAAAGGTCCGTCCTGTGATCATACGACGCTCTGTCCTCTCGGCCGCAGCCGCGGCGGTTCTCGCCGTGGGGCTCCTGGCGCAGGATCAACTCCCGATGCGTGGACCGGCGGCGCAACGGGTGGAACAACTCAAGAAACTCCGCCTCATGGAAGCTCTGAAGCTCGATGAGGATACCTCCATCCGATTCTTCGTCCGGTACAACGAACACCAGGAGGAACTCCGGGGGATTGGAAAGAAGCGTGCCGGCGCCATCGACGAGCTGCAATCGCTTGCTCGCAAGAACGCCCCCGAGGGCGAGATTGAGGCGAAGCTCAAAGAGGTAACGGGAATCGAATCGGAAGTGCTGGCGACCAGGAACAAATTTCTGGAGAAGCTGAAAGAGGTCTTGTCGGTTCGCCAGATCGCTCAAGTCGTTGTGTTTGAGCGAAACTTCAATCAGGACCTTCGCGAACTGATGCGGGAATCGGCCCAGGAGAGATGGAGAGGAAGAAACTAGGATCCCGAAAAAGCAACTGACAACCATCAAAAAGCAAGAAAACCCATAAACAGAAAGAAGTAAGAGGACAAGTCGCTGGATACTGAAGCCCCAGACGGTACTGTTGGGGCTTGGGTCGTTTCCTGGATAACTCAGCCTTGATGTTTACAGTTTTAAAGTTCCTTTTTTCTTGTAAGTTGCTCTTTGTCATTTGCCTTTTCGCACTACTGGTCTTCCATGCGCTCCATCTACCTAGACCATTCCTCCACAACCCCCATCGCCCCGGAAGTTCTCGAGGCCATGCTGCCGGTCTATCGGGAAGCTCCGGGGAATGCCTCGTCCGTTCACTCCTTTGGGCGTCGGGCTCGCCAGCTGCTAGAACAGGCGCGCGAGGCGATCGCTTCGGCTCTGGGCGTGAGCCACGAAGAAGTGCTATTCACGAGTGGTGGGACCGAATCAGACAACGCCGCGTTGCGCGGCGTGATGGAGGCGGTCCGGGATTCGGAGAGGGATCACATCATTGTGAGTTCGGTGGAGCATCACGCGGTTCTCGCCCCCGCGGAATGGCTTGAGGCGAACGGGGCCTCCGTCACGTTCCTGCCGGTCGATCATGACGGCTGTGTGACCATCGACGCAGTGCGCGCGGCCATCACGCCCCGGACATCCCTCGTCTCCATCATGCATGCCAACAATGAGGTCGGAAGCGTGCAACCGATTGGAGCGATCGCCCGCCTTGCCCGCGAGAATGGGGTTGTGTTCCACACGGATGCCGTTCAATCGTTCGGAAAGATACGCCTCGACCTGCGGGAGATCCCAGCCGATCTCGTTTCGGTCACGGCACACAAGCTCTATGGTCCGAAGGGGATCGGAGCGCTCGTGATCAGGAAGGGAACCCCGTTCCGGCCCCAGATGATCGGAGGAGCACAGGAGGGCAATCGCCGAGCGGGGACCGAGAACGTGCCGCTGGCCGTCGGGTTCGCGAAGGCGTGCACGCTTGCCGCTCAACGGCGGGTGCAGGATGAACAGCTTCAAAACAAACTTCGGGAAGATCTAAAGAAAGAAGTCCTCCGTAGGTTTCCGGATGTGCTCGTCAATGGTCACCCGACGGATCGGTTGCCGCACATCCTGAGTATCTCGTTTCCGTGGGAGTTGTACCACCTGGACGGAGAGACCCTCATCGCCGGCATGGATCTTCGAGGTGTTGCCGTGACGAGCGGGTCGGCGTGCTCGTCCGGAACCCTCCAGGCGTCGCACGTACTCCTGGCAATGGGTCGTGACGAACGCACCGCCCGCGCGACGGTCCGGTTCTCCCTTGGCCGGTCGACCACGGAAGAGGACCTCCGCTACGCCGCGGATGCGCTGGAGGAGGTCGTCCGTACGGCCAGACCTCCCGCGTAGATCTTATTTGTAACACCCACACCCCTTCGCTTCGCTCAGGGTCGATGACTTCAGGTGTGGGTAATTCACTCCAAACCAACCACACCATGAGGGGGGGCTCTCATGTCGCATTCCTGTGTGCTCGTCTGGATCCACGTCGTCTGGGGAACCAAGTGGCACTATCCGGTTCTCGCTCCATCGGTCGCGCATGTTCTCGAACAACACATTCACGAATACGCAGCTTCGAAGGAAATCACGATCGATACCCTTGCGATCCAGCCGGAACACGTCCACTGTCTTCTCCGCCTCGGGGCAAGCCAGCGCTTGGACGAAGTGGTGAGACTCCTCAAAGGAGAATCGTCTCATTGGCTTAATCTGAAGGGTCTTCTTCCGGGTGAGTTTTCTTGGGCGAGGGGATATTGGGCGGGATCGATCCACTACGAAGCTGTCGGCGAGGTCCGCGTCTACATCGCGCAGCAAGACAAGCGTCACCTCAAGACTCTTTATCGCGACGAGTTGAGGAAACTCCTAGACGAATTCGGCCTACCGCCGACCGTAGAACCCGAAACGGAGTAAGTCCGCTAAAGCGGACTGGCCGGCTAATCGGAAGTGCGGGCCACACCCACGGCTTAAGCCGTGGGTGTGGCCCTATCGGCGAAGAAGTTCCGAAGGCGAGGAACTTCCGCCGTGGGTGTGGCCCTATCGGCGAGGAAGGTCCGAAGGCGAGGGTCGTCTGCCGTGGGTGTGGCCCCGAGTCGAAGAGGAGCCCCTCGAATCGAGGGCTGCCTGCCGTGGGTGTGGCCCCGAGTCGAAGAGGAGTCCCTCGAATCGAGGGCTGCCTGCCGTGGGTGTGGCCCTGA
>CAYIHQ010000118.1:0-3663 GCA_964362905.1 uncultured Ignavibacteriaceae bacterium | reverse complement strand
CCTGAGTCGAAGAGGAGCCCCTCGAATCGAGGGCTGCCTGCCGTGGGTGTGGCCCAGGGACGCGCGGACTTATTTCACCGCCTCCAGCGCCAGCCCGTATCTCAGTCCGCGTGCGCTGACCGTGATTTCATCGATGGCGTAGCGTCTCAAAACCGCCGCCAGGATCATCGCCCCCGCAACGATGATATCCGCTCGTTGAGGATGGATCTGAGGATGAGATTGCAGCTGCGGAAGGGGGAGCGTGCACAGCGCTTCGACAGTACGCTCAACAAATGCTCTTGTCAGCACGTGGCCGTCAACTGCTTTCCGGTCAAATGTTGGCAATCCGAGGCCGATGGCCGCCAACGTTGTGGGCGTTCCGGCCACGCCGAACCAGCAGGCGGCCGATCCTTCACTGCGGATCTGCTGGAGCGAGGCATCGAGGTCTTCCCGCGCTCGCGCGAGAGCTTCTGCGGATGGCGGATAGCCATCCCACCAACGTTCCGTGAGCCGGACAGCCCCGATGTCCAGACTTGAATGCGACGCGATCGCTTGTGGTGTCCCGAAGGTCACCTCCGTACTGCCGCCACCGATGTCCAGGACCGCCACCTTTGCGTCCGGTGGCAAGGAGAGGCCGGACAGCGTCCCGCGAAACGTTAGCAAGGCCTCGTCCTCACCGCTCACAACGGAGATCTCAAGGCCGAGTTGGTCGCGAATGACCCGGAGGACGTCGTCCCTGTTGGCCGCATCCCGCAATGCACTCGTTCCGACTGCGATCACTCGCTGTACCCCTTCCGCCGCGGCGATCGCAAGGTGAGACCGGAGGATCTCCACAACCCGCCGTTCTGCCTCCGGCATGATCCGCCGTTGTCGATCTACACCCTTCCCGAGGCGGGCGATCGAGTGCTCGTCCCGGATGACCGCCACACAGCCGTCGGCATCGACATCCGCAATGAGCAGGAGGATGGTATTGGTGCCGATGTCGATCGCGGCGATGCGCATCAGCGGCGGATCAGGGCGACCGCGACCCACTCTCCCTCGTCGCTGAGTGCGAGCGGAAGGAGGGACTTATGGCGGAGGAGGAGTCCGGAAAGAGGAACAATGTCCTTTGCCAATAAGCCGGAGAGGATCAGGATGCCCCCTGGCTTCACCGCCCGATGGAGCCGTCGAAGCGCCTTGGTAATGGTCGGAAGGTCGATATTCGCGACGACGATGTCGAACAGTCGCTTCGGCACAGCTTCAGCTCCTCCAAGTGCGATCTTCACACGCTTGGAAACCCGATTTCGGCGCACGTTCTCCCGGGCGTTGTCGAAACACCAGGGATCATTGTCCAGCCCCACGGCACTCTGCGCTCCCAACTTGACAGCCGCGATGGCAAGGATTCCCGTGCCACTGCCGAAGTCCAGAAGGCGCGCTCGAGGGTGGACGAACTCCTCGAGAAATCGGAGACAGATCCTCGTCGTCTCATGATGTCCTGTGCCGAATGACATCTTCGGGTCGATGTGGAGGACGAGCTTGCCCCTGTCACGTGCCCGGAGCTTCTTCCAACTCGGCTTGATGATGATCCGGGGCGTTGCTTCCACAATCCCAGCCGAGCGCTCCCAGGCGACGTTCCAATTCTGGTGCGGCACGCGGACGGAGCCGGCGAGCCGTATCCGGCGCCGGGTGCGCTGAGAAGCCTGCACACACACCTGATCGACCTTTTCCCGGAGGCCAGGCGTCCAGGACTTGACAGGAACAAAGGCATCCACGTGCGTCGGTTCTTGGACAAACCCCTGCACGCCCAGGGCAGCGAGTTCAGTAATGAGGAGATCTTGGTCCCGTTCAGGGACCTGGAGTGTCAGTCGCATCCAATCGCTCATGCGGATTCCGCTTTCTGGTAGAGACGCCGGGACTTGAGCAGCCGCTCGATCAACGGGCGATTGCTTTCCATCCATAAGATTTGGTCGTGGTAACTCTCCTGCATATTCCGGTCCGCTTTGTTGGAACCGATGTTCAGGCCATACACCGTCCACACCGAACCACATAGAAGAATGAGCCCCGCCGCTTCGGACAACGTCCCCCCGGCGCTCAGATGCCACAGGATCGAAACGCTCGTGAGGATCCCGAACCAAAATGTTGTTCGGCGGACATGGACCATGATGTGATAGACCGTCCCGAAGAAGAAGATCTTGTCGTGTGGAAGGGGCGGCATGTGATGGTTGAGGAGGTGGAAGTAGAATCGCCGCGCTTCGTCGTCGCTGAGCGCTTCGGCCCCCTTGAGCCCTCGTGCGATCTGCTGCAGGTGGGCGCTCGGTTGATTCTCCTGGAAAGCCCGTCGGCGCTTTGGTGTCTCCCGGGAGTACATCGTTAATCCTGACGCCAAAACGGCGAAGGCGAACGCCGCGATCTGCGGCCCGACAGGCCATGGCCCCCCAAGGTACGGCTCCAAAAACGCCCATGCATACAACGCGAGCAGGAGGGCAAACGTGAGACCGGGCACCAGGATACGGGCGGCTTCGTAGGAGGCAAACCGTGTGTTCATGGACCTCTCCTTGAGAAAGACGTATCACAGAGTTCCGCAGAGGTCACACAGAGATTCACAGAGAGAAGAGACTTGTGTCCGACAAGGTCTGCTCATTCATGACCTCTTCATCTTCCATCTGTGGAACTCTGTGTTCCTCTGTGTCCCTCTGTGTAATGTCTCTTCCCTCGCGAAAACTCCGCCAGCAGCGCACAGATCCGGTCCTGCACGTCGCGATACGCGCGCGACGGCAGAATGAAATCCTGCATCGTCATCCCGAAGATCAGCATCTCTCCGTCTCGAGACGTCACATATCCCGAAAGCGAGCTCACGCCCGCAATGGATCCTGTCTTCGCGTGGACGTTTCCTTCCGCAAGCGTCGCCTTCATTCTCCCTCGAAGGGTCCCGTCCATGCCGCCGATCGGAAGCGAGACGTAGTAGAGCGGGAAGATGTCCGTCCGCTCATACATGGCGGCCAGGAGGTCCACCAAGAGGTCCACTCGCAGTAGGTTGTAGTGCGAGAGTCCCGATCCGTCTACCATGGCGTGGTTGTTCGTGTCGATACGGCAGGAGGCGAGAAAACGGTTGGTGCTCCACACTCCGACGCGCGACGACCCTGGAGGACCGTCCAGCGTGGCGGCAACGGTTTTCAGGACCATTTCCGCGGAGAGGTTGTCGCTCACCTTGTTCAGGTTGATCACCACCGAATCCATCCCCCATACATGCCACGCGTGTTCACGCGTCCCGGAGGGCGCCCGGCCGCGTTGGACGCCGCCTGCGACCTCGACCCCGACGGAGTCCAGCCGTTCCTTGAAGACATGGCCGGCGTAGATCTCGGGCCACAGGATCGTGATCTGTCCCCGGTATGGTTGGTCGGTGCGCAACATTTCTCCCGACACGACGATCGTGTTCGGTGTCTCGGAGATGGGCCGGGAGATCGTCAATGGCCTCACAACCGAGTCGGTTGCCAGTGTCGCTGTTGATATCATCCGAACATAGTTCGTCACGGGGTCGGTGGTCACAACGATGGTTCCGTCCACCGTGTCGGGAGTCGCCACGACCCAGACGCAGTTCTTGTTGAGTGAAAGAGCTGAGACATATGCCTGATACGGAGCCGGCTCATCATCCCACATCCATCCCGTACCCCATTGCAGACTATCGAAGAAGGAGACGTCGACGAC
>CAYIHQ010000117.1:0-6849 GCA_964362905.1 uncultured Ignavibacteriaceae bacterium | reverse complement strand
ACCGACGGCGCTCCACGGCAATGCGGTTCTCCGTGCCTTCGAGTTGAGACTGCAACGAAAGGAAGTTCTGGTCCGACTTCAGGTTGGGATAGTTCTCCGTCACGACCAGGAGCCGCGACAACGCCTGCGACAGGCCGTCCTGGGCCTGCTGGAAGCGCGCAAACGCCTGGGGGTCGCGCAGGACCTCGGGAGTGACCGTGAGCTGCCCCACGCGCGCACGGGCGGCGGTCACATTCTCGAGTACCTCTCGCTCCTGCTTGGCGAATCCCTTGACCGTCTCGACCAGATTCGGAATGAGGTCGAAACGGCGTTGATACTGGTTCTCGACCTGAGCCCAGGAACCTCGGACCGACTCATCCGCCGTCACGAGGCCATTGTACACCGAAATGCCCCATCCCACGATCCCTAGGGCGAGGAGGACAAGAAACCCGACAGCGCTGAGAGCCACAACCACTGGACGATTCACGGACACTGCTCCTTCCTGTGTGAGTGCGTTTCCGAGCAGACGAAACTGCTTCTGTACGGCCAATTTTATGATGTCACCAAACCGGCGCTCCAAAACCAACCGCGACTCGCGATCAGGCCGAGTTCCTTGGACGTTCGACATTCCATCCGTATGTGGTGAACCCGGAGAGAGCCATGCGCATTTTCCTGCGATCCAAGATCCACAAGGCGACCGTCACCCATGCGGATCTTCACTACGTTGGCTCCATCACGATCGATGAGGCGTTGATGGAGAAAGCGGACCTAGCAGAGTACGAACGAGTCCTTGTCGTCGACAACACGAACGGCCATCGACTGGACACGTATGTGATCAAGGGTCCCCGCGGATCCGGCGCCATCGAGATGAACGGCGCTGCGACGCACCTGATCCAGAAGGGGGACGAGATCATCATCATGTCCTTCGAAGTCGCCGACCGGCCGTCCACTCCGCGAAACGTCCTCGTCGATGCGCAGAACAGGTTCGTACGGTATCTCACCGAGGAGAGCTCGAAAACCGCTGACGGCTGCTGACCGCTGTTCTCCGGCGCGCCAACGCCTCTCCCCCACTTTCCAGCCACACACCGCCCTCACATGTTTCAGTTCAAACGACCGAGGCCGCCCCAAGGCGGCCTCGCGCGTTTTTCTCATCCATGACCGTCGTGTCGGGAGCTTTCACCCAAGCAGCGACCGGGCAATGACGATATGCTGGATCTCTGACGTCCCTTCGTAGATCTCGGTGATCTTCGCGTCCCGCAAGTAGCGCTCGACCTTGTACTCCCGCACGTACCCGTAGCCACCGTGGATCTGGATGGCCTCGAGCGCGGCTTGCACGGCCGTACGGGAAGCGTAGAGTTTCGCCATCGCCGCCGCCTGGCCGTACGGTTCATGGTTGTCTTTTAGGTACGCAGCGTGCCACACCAGCATGCGCGCCGCTTGCACGTTGGTCGCCATATCGGCGAGTTTGAACTGGATCGCCTGCAGGTGGCCGATCGGCTGGTCGAAGGCTTTGCGTTCTTTGCTGTAGGCCACGGAAGCTTCGAGACTCGCCTGAGCGATGCCCAGCGCCTGCGCAGCGATGCCGATCCGGCCGCCATCCAGCGTCTTCAGGGCGAACTTGATGCCGAAGCCCTCGTCGCCGATTCGGTTCGCCGCCGGGATACGAACGTCCTGGAATTGCAGGGTGACGGTGTCGGAGCTCCGGATGCCGAGCTTGCGCTCCTTCTTCCCCACCGTGAATCCCGGCAGTCCCTTTTCGACAATAAAGGCGGAAACGCCTTTCGCGCCCTTCGAACGATCCGTTGCGGCCATGACGAGGACCACGTCGGAGGTCGCGCCGCTCGTGATCCAGTTCTTCGTGCCGTTGAGGATGTAGGAATCGCCGTCCCGGACGGCAACGGTACGTTGGTTCGTGGCGTCACTTCCCGCTTCCGGTTCCGAGAGCGCGAATGCACCAAGCTTCTTGCCGCTGGCAAGGTCCACCAGATACCGTTGCTTCTGGTCTTCCGACCCGAACGTATCCAATCCCCACGTGACCAGGGAATTGTTCACCGACATGATGACACCGGCCGAGGCATCGACCTTCGAGATCTCCTCCATCGCGACGACGTAGGAGATCGTGTCCAGTCCGGCGCCCCCGTACTTCTCGGAGACCATCATCCCCATGAAACCGAGTTCGCCCATCTGACGCACCGCGTCAGTCGGGAAGATCTCCTTCTCGTCCCGTTCATCCGCCGAGGGAGCAAGCATTTCCTCCGCGAATTTCCGGGCGGTCTCCTGGATCATCAGGTGCGTTTCGCTGAGCGTGAACTCCATGCGTTATTTCCCGTAGTCGTAGAATCCCCTGCCGGTCTTCTTCCCGAGGTGGCCTGCAGCAACCATCTTCTTGAGGAGTGGGCAGGGACGATACTTGCTGTCACCCAGGCCGTCATGGAGCACCTCCATGATCGAGAGGCACACATCGAGCCCGATGAAATCCGCCAGCTGCAACGGACCCATCGGGTGGTTCATGCCGAGTTTCATGACCGTGTCGATCGACTCCGGCGTAGCGACGCCTTCCATAACGCAATACATCGCTTCGTTCAGCATCGGCAGGAGGACGCGGTTCGATACGAATCCCGGATAGTCATTCACTTCCACGGGGGTCTTCTCGAGCTTCTCCGTGAGGGCCTGGATGGTCGCATACGTCTCGTTCGACGTGGAAAGCCCGCGGATCAGCTCGACGAGTTTCATCACCGGCACGGGATTCATGAAATGCATGCCGATAACCTTGTCCGGACGGCGTGTCGTCGCAGCCAACTCCGTGATGGAAATGGAAGAAGTGTTGGTGGCGAGGATCGCGTCCGGACCCGCCAGCCGGTCCAGGTCCCGAAAGAGGGCTTTCTTCACCTCTGCTTTTTCCGTCACCGCCTCGATCACCAGTCCGGCATTCCCGACCGCTTTCGCCAGATCCGTGACTGGCGTGATCAGGCCCAGGATCGCGCGCTTCTGGTCTTCGGTCACGGTCGCCTTCTTGATCTGACGGTCGAGGTTCGAGCCGATCGTAGCGAGCGCACGGTCGAGAAATTCCTGTTTCACATCGCACAACGCGACGGGGAATCCATACTGCGCACAGACGTGCGCAATACCATTCCCCATGGTGCCTGAACCGATGATAGCAACAGCGGAGATGGTTGGCATGACGTTCTCGATCAGGATGGTGAGTCAGACGATGCGTTCGACGATCATGCCCGAGGCCTCACCGCCGCCGATGCAGATGGCGGCCATGCCCATACGGGCATTGCGCTGTCGAAGCGCAGAGAGAAGTGTCACCAGGATGCGCGCGCCGCTCGCGCCGATGGGGTGTCCCATGGCCACAGCGCCGCCGTTCACGTTCACGGTCGCCGGGTCGAGCTTGGCCGCCTGATTGACCGCCAGCGTCACGACGGCGAACGCCTCATTGATCTCAAACAGGTCGATCTGCTGCACGGTCATCGACGCGCGCGCAAGAGTTTTCGCAATGACGTCTGCCGGAGCCGTCGTGAACCACTCCGGTTTCTTCGCGAACGATGCGTATGAGACGATGCGGGCCAGAGGTGTGAGTCCGCGCCGCTGCGCCTCTTCCTTTGACATGACCGTCAGAGCGGCCGCTCCGTCGTTGATCTTGGAGGCATTGGCCGCCGTCACGGTTCCGTCCTTGAGGAAAGCCGGTTTGAGGGTCGGGATCTTGTCGAAATTCGTCTTGAAGGGTTCTTCGTCCTGCTCCACTGTCTCCGCCCCCTTCTTCCCCTCGATCGTCACCGGCACCACCTCGTCCTTGAACCGTCCTTCTTTCCAGGCGGTCTGCGCGCGTCGGTAGCTCTCGACCGCGAACGCATCCTGCGCTTCACGTGGGATATGACATTCACGCGCACAGAGTTCTGCGGCATTGCCCATGTGATAGTCGTTATAGACGTCCCACAGGCCGTCTTTGACCATCGCATCCACGATCTGCCCATGGCCCATGCGATAGCCGGTCCTCGCCTTTTCCAGGAGGTACGGCACGTTGGACATGCTCTCCATGCCGCCGGCCACGACGGTCGTCGGATGCCCGAGCTGGATCGCTTGCGCGGCCAGCATCACCGCCTTCAACCCGGACCCGCACACCTTGTTGATCGTCATGCACTCGACGGACTCCGGAAGTCCCGCAAACAGGGCTGCCTGACGCGCCGGCGCTTGCCCTTCTCCCGCCGCCAGGACATTTCCCATGATCACTTCCTGCACATCCTCCGGCTTCAGGCCGGCACGGCGGACCGCCTCTTTGATAACGATCGCACCCAAACGGGGTGCCGGCAAGGCGCTCAGCGAGCCCTGGAACGAGCCGATGGGCGTACGACAGGCGCTGACAATGACGGCTTCTGTCATGGCATGTCCTCGTGGTTAGCTGTTCATGACCTTCAGGAACTCTTTGTTCGACTTCGTCCCTCGCATCTTCTCGAGCGTGAGCTCCATCGCTTCGACCGGGCTCAGGTCGCTGAGGAATTTTCGCAGGATCCACACCCGGTTCAGCTCATCCTCATCCATCAACAACTCTTCCTTGCGGGTGCCGCTCTTGTTGACATTGATGGCCGGGAAAATGCGCTTGTCGCTCAACGCGCGGTCGAGCACGATCTCCGAGTTGCCCGTGCCTTTAAACTCCTCGAAAATAACCTCGTCCATCCTGCTGCCCGTCTCCACCAGCGCCGTGGCGATGATCGTCAGGCTGCCTCCTTCTTCGATGTTGCGCGCGGCGCCGAAGAAACGCTTGGGCCGGTGCAATGCATTCGCGTCGACACCGCCTGAGAGGATCTTGCCGGAATGGGGCACCACGGTGTTGTGGGCGCGGGCCAGACGCGTGATGCTGTCCAGAAGGACGACCACGTCTTTCTTCGCTTCCACAAGTCGCTTCGCCTTTTCCAATACCATATCGGCCACCTGTACGTGCCGCTCGGGGGGTTCGTCAAACGTCGAGCTGATGACCTCGGCGCTTACGGAACGCTCCATGTCGGTCACTTCCTCGGGACGTTCGTCGATGAGAAGGACGATCAACTTGACTTCGGGGTGGTTGCGGGTGACGCTGTTGGCGATCTTCTGCAGGAGGATGGTCTTGCCGGCTTTGGGAGGAGAGACGATCATGCCGCGCTGGCCCTTGCCGATCGGAGCGAGCAGATCGAGCACGCGCATCGCATATTCGCCGGGCACCGTCTCCAGCTTGATCCGAGTGTTCGCGTAGAGTGGGGTTAGATTGTCGAACAACACCCGGTCGCGGATCAAGTCGGGATGGTCTTCGTTGACCGCCTCCACGCGAAGCAGCGCGAAGAACCGTTCCCCTTCCTTGGGAGGCCGCACCTGGCCGGTGACCGTGTCCCCCGTCCGCAGCATGAACTTCTTGATCTGCGAAGGCGAGACGTAGATGTCATCGGGCGACGGGAGGTAGTTGTAACTCACCGACCGAAGGAAGCCATATCCGTCGGGAAGGACCTCCAGCACGCCTTTGCTGAATCCGATCCCGTCCTTCGTGCTTTGCGCCTCGAGGATCTTGAAGATCAGCTCCTGCTTGCGCAGATCGCTGAACCCGGGGATGTTCAAGTCCTTCGCGATGAGGTTGAGTTCCGCGATCTTTTTGGACTTGAGTTCAGTGATGTCCATGGGCATGGAGCGTTATCCTTCGGATGTGGATCGGATAAGGAAACGGTACGACCAACGGTCCCCAAAAGGACCGCGTCCGGGAATGGAATTCAGGATGGGAGTTGAACGTGTGTCGTGGAAATACGACGGATGGAGAGAACTGCACGCGTGGGGTGCAGTACTGTAGTCACTATAGGCCATTATTGACTGATTGTCAAGTACTGCCTCTGTTCGAGGAACGCGACCGCCTCCCCCACCACGAAGTGCGATCCCGTCACGAGGACGGTCCCATTGGCGCCGACGACCGCATGAGCGGCCAGCACTCCCGCTGCCACCGTCGGAGCCGACGATGCTCGGAGTCCCGCCCCGCGAAATGCACGGGCTGTTTCAACCGCCGGCCGCGAACGATGCGTCCGGGCTGCGACGGCGATCACGCGTGCGACCACGCCTCGGAGGGCCCGGGCGATGGCGTGCACATCCTTGTCTGCCGCAACACCCACCACGGCGACACGAGGACGTATGCGCAATCGGCGGAGTGCGTCTGCCAGTGCGCGCATTGCGGCCGGATTGTGCGCTACGTCCACGATAGTCCGGGGTCGCCGCCGCACAATGGACAACCGTCCCCGCACACCTGTGAGGACGGCGACCATCCGCATACCTTCACGGACCGCATCATCGGGAATCAGAACCCCCTGCGACCGAAGAACCGCAACAGATGCAACAACGGACTTGACATTTCCCAGTTGGAATCGACCCGGCAGCCCCACCCGCAGATCCTTCCAGCGACCGAAGCGTCCCGACACGTCAACGACACTACCCTCCAGGTCCTCGCTCCGCACACGGATCGCAGCTCCCGTCGACCACACGAGGTCTGATCCCCGTCCTTGTGCTATTCTTCGGATCATGGCGCGCGCCACCGACTGCTGAACACCGCAGATACACGGTGTGCCCGGCTTGATGATCCCCGCTTTTTCCCGAGCGATCGCGGAAAGCGTTCGGCCCAGAACCGCCGTGTGTTCGAGACCGATCGTCGTGATAATGGAGAGCATGGGCTCGAGAACGTTCGTTGCGTCGAGCCTGCCCCCAAGCCCGGTCTCGACCACGGCGATGTCCGCTCCTTCTTCCGCAACCCATGCGAACGCCATCGTGGTCACCGCTTCAAAGAAGGTCGCGCGGCGGCGGCGCACCTCAGGCATCAGCCGGCGGGACCACCGGACCACGGCCTTCTCCGGGATCTCGCGTCCG
>CAYIHQ010000116.1:0-6852 GCA_964362905.1 uncultured Ignavibacteriaceae bacterium | reverse complement strand
TGGACACCAGGCGTGAGATAGGTGGGGCGCAGGCGAAGGATGGACCGCACGGGCCCGCGCTCCACGATCTCCATCCTCCGAAACCGCGTCGGATATCGTACGCCCGTTAACCCGATATTCCATGCGTCCCACGCCTTCGGCACATCCTCCAGCAATTGCAGTTCGTTGCCGGGCCCGGCCAACACTTCACGACTGCTCCGCTTGTCGCGGATGCTTTTCAGCCAGCCGGTTTCCGGGTCGATTTCGACACGAAAAATGCCGTTGTCGACCGACGTGTTCGTGATGGCAAGTTCCTTGGATCGAATGCTGGAAGGACGAGACCGGAGGATGTACGTAGCGTACCCGAGGGCCGGGACCTCGGCGCGGAATAGCACCTCAGCTGAGAGTTGTCCGGTGCGAACGGTCTGCGCAGGGATCTCTTTTCCACGCGCATCAAACACGCTCACGGCGCTAGTATCTCCCATGGGAAGAGGGACGTGCGCGATGTCGGACCTGTCCCAGGCACATTGATTGAAGAGCACCACCGGTTGACCGGCAGGGAGGGAGGATGTGTTCACCTGGCCGGCCAGATACTCCAGCGATCGTGTTCGCTCCCACGTGGCCAGTTCCTGCGCCTTCGCATTCGAGGCGGCGGCATCCAGATACACTTCACGAATGCTTGAGCCCGGAAGGATGTCGTGGAACTGGTTGAACATGGCTGTTTCCCACGACTGCCGTAGGGCGTCGGCGGGGTACGGTTTCCCCAGCCGGTGCGCGAAAGCGGAGAAAAGCTCGGCGCCCGTCAGCAAGGCCTCATTCTCGCGGTTGGCTTTCTTCATCGCCGCCTGTGTGGTGAAGGTGCCTTGGTGATATTCGAGGTACAGCTCGTCCCTCCACACAGGGAGTTTCGACAGGTCCTGTGACCGAAGCCAGTTCACATAAGCTTGCGCCGTGCCGAACTCGACCGTGGGATAAATGGGGGTCGTCGCCAGGCGGTCGATGCGCCGCATCATTTCGAGCGAAGGACCTCCGCCGTGATTCCCCACGCCAAAGAGGACGATGAGGTCGCGGAATCCGGTATTCGCTTCGAACTGCCTGAGCCAGTCGACAAGGCCGAACGGCTGGCCGATGTTGTTCACGTAATCGAACGGAAACACGGACAGGATCCGCGAACCATCGGGCGATTGCCACCAAAAGACGCGATGTGGAAACACATTCGTGTCGTTCCAGCCGATTTTCTGGGTAATGAACGCGTCGATCCCCGCAGCGCGGTACAGCATGGGCATGTTGGCGTTGTATCCGAACGAATCGGGATTCCAACCAAGCGTCACGTCCACGCCGAACTTCTCCTGAAAGTACCGCTTCGCGTAGAGCAGTTGCCGCATCCACGAGTCTCCACTCGGAAGATTGCAGTCGGGCTCCACCCACATGCCCCCGACGATCTCCCATCGGCCTTCCTTCACGCGCTTCCGGATCTTGTCGAACGTTTCCGGATAGATCTCCTCCATCCACCGATAGAACGCGGCCTGACTCTGGGCGAAGGTCGCGTCGGGCTTCGCATCCATGATGTTGTTGGCCGACCGGAACGTGTTGTTGCACACTTCGATCGTTTCCCGTTCCCGCCACAGCCATGCGGCATCGATGTGCGCGTTGGCGGTGAAGTGCAACTTGAACCGCCGTGCGAATTCACTGACAGGCCGAACTGCCTCCTTCCAGCGTTCCACGGAAGCGAAAAACCGTTCGGCGGGGCCCTCGGTGAGGGCGGTGAGATCGATCGCTGCGGTGGATGATTCGAGGATGTCGTTCAGCCGGCGACGTTCGGCCGGGTCGATGGTGGATCTGTCTGTGCCGGGATCGGTGCGGCGCGCAGAGTTCGTCTGGTACGTGTCGAAGGAGAGGAGTTTCTGTCCCACCCGCAGACTCAGCGTAACGGCTTCGACCGCCTCTCGGAGCGAGCGTGTCTGTTCGGCGCTGACCTCTGCCCGAATGAGGCGTAGGGGACCGCCGGTATTCACGGCTTTCACGGCGATGACGAACCGCTGTGCCGGTTGGGCATCCGCTGTAAGCAAGAAATCCCCATCCCATTCAAAGCGTCCCAGACTGGACCCATTCACCCACAGATAACCGTAGTCGTCGACGGAGAGCGAGAATCGCACCGGGCCGGTGAGGGGTGTCCCGAGAAGACGCTCGGGTAACACGATCTCCTTCCGTATCCAGCATGAATCGAAGTACACGCTCTGGTCGAGTCGAAGAACGGGCCAGGCGCTGTCGTCGAATCCCGGCTGAGCCGGGTCTCCCTGTGGCCGCCACGATTTGAGGTCAGGGCTTACCCGCCACTGGTCGTAGGATGTCAGCGTCAGCGAATCCAGCGCGGTGATAAGCGCGGGGATCCGGGACTGGGAAAGTGCGGTGGTCGTGAGAAAGAGGAGGGTGATGAAGAAACGGTTCATGATTCATCTCCATGAATGTAGCGTACCACAAAAGGCACAGCCGGAGGCCCATCATAAACATCGCGAAGCGATGAACTACTCTCTCGCCCTATGCTTGGTGCCTCTTCGTGGCTATTGTCAAAGCGCCGAGGTAGTTCTACCTGCGCTGCGATCGGTCCAGTAACACCGCCCCCACGATCACCAGTCCCACCAGGATCTGTTGAACGTAGGATCCGACGTTCAGCAAATTGAGTCCGTTGCGGAGGACGCCGATCAGAAGTGTGCCGATGAGTGTCCCGACGATCGTGCCACGTCCTCCGGACAGACTGGTCCCTCCGACGACAACGGCTGCAATGACGTCGAGCTCATACATCAGGCCGGCGTTTGGCTGTCCAGAGTTCATTCGACTCGAGAGCAGAAACCCGCTCAGCGCGGAGAGAAGGCCGGAAATGGCATACACGGAGACCAGCACGCGCACGACCGGAACTCCGGCCAATCGAGCGGCCTCGCGGTTACCGCCGACAGCGACAATCGCCCGCCCGTAGCGTGTGGATGTGAGAACAACATGGGCCACCACGAACACGGCAGCCATCAGCAACGTGGGAAGAGGGATCGCCAGCATCCTGGCGCTCGCGATGTCGCTGAAGCCCTCGGCCAGTCCCCACACGGGACGACCTTCCGTCACAGTGAAAGCTGCGCCGCGCCAGACGGTCATGAGAGCCAGGGTGACGATAAACGGCGCCATCCGGTACCGGGTCACGAGCCACCCGGCCGTCCATCCCGATGCCGCTCCGACACCGAGAGCTGCAAGGAACCCCAGCACCACGACGAGCACGAACGGCAGGGTTGACTGCAACACGAGTGCGGCCACCACACCCGAGAATGCCACCATGGAGCCCACCGACAGGTCGATGCCGCCAGTGAGGATGACGAATGTCATTCCCGCCGCGATGATCGCCGTGATCGATACCTGCAGGGTCACGTTGAGCAGATTCTCCGCCGTGAAGAAGAACGGCGAGAGGGCGGCAAAGAGCGCGACCTCGAGGAGGAGTGCGAGGGCGATGCCGTAAGTGGACAAGAATGACTTCATAGGGGAATGAAGAAATCAGGATACAGGAGACAGTAGACAAGAATCGAAGAAACAAGAAACAAGGAACAAGGAACAAGAGACAAGAAACGACTCAGATTCAGCGTCACGAGCTGGTGCTCAGGTGCATGATCCGTTCCTCCGTCGCTTCGGAGCGGTCGAGGGATCCTGCGATGGTTCTATTGCGCATGACGATGATGCGGGAACACAGGCCCAGCAACTCCGGCAGTTCGGAGGAGATGACGATGACCCCCACCCCGGACGCCGCCAACGCACGAAGCTCGTCATGGATCTCACTCTTCGCTCCGACGTCGATGCCGGCCGTCGGCTCGTCGACGATGATCAATCGGGGTTTCGCCGCAAGCCATCGGGCGAACAGCACCTTCTGTCGATTCCCTCCGCTCAATGTGTCGACATCGTGGGACATGTCTGCATACTTCACCCCGAAACGATCCGCCAGCGCCGTCGCCCGGCGGGTTTCCGCCGCTCCATCAATGAGCCCCCACCGCACATCTTCGTCAAGGGTCGTGAGCGTGATGTTCTCCCGGATCGGACGTTGCAGGAATAATCCCAGGCGATTACGGTCCTCCGTGAGAAACGCCATGCCTGCCCGGATCGCATCGATGGGTTCCCTGGGATGCACAGGTTCTCCGTCGAGAACGACGGTGCCGCGGGTGCGATGGTCGGCTCCAAATAGACATCGCGCCAGTTCGCTTCGGCCCGAACCAGCCAAGCCAGCGATCCCGAGGATCTCGCCAGCGCGAAGCGTGAACGAACAGTCGACAATGAACGCGCTCGAGAGTCCCTGGACGTTCAGGATCGTTCGGGCGTCCGATGCGACAACGGGGGGACCTGAGGCGGGAATGTCACGCCCGACCATCATCCGGATCAATGTCGCACGTTCGGTCGTTGCGGCGGCAACGGTCCCGATCTTCTTCCCGTCGCGCAGGACGGTGATGCGCGTCCCGATGCTGGCGATCTCCTCGAGGCGATGAGAAATGTAGATGAACGAAATGCCCTCGGACGACAACCGGCGGATCAGCGTGAAGAGCGTGGCGGTTTCCCGGTCCGTGAGCGCCGCGGTCGGTTCGTCCATGCACACGATCCGCGCCTAGCGCGACAGGGCTTTCGCGATCTCAACCATCTGATGCTGCGCCGGGGTCAACGCGTACGCGGGAAGGCCCGGTTCGACGGCTTCTCCCACCTGGACAAGAGCGGCAAGGGTTTCTCCCCGCATGGCGGTCCGGTCCAACAGCGGGAGGGGCGATCGCAACGGTTCCCGGCCGAGGAGGATATTCTCGGCCACCGAGAGCTCGGGGACGAGATTGGATTCCTGGAAGATGGTCGCGATCCCCGCTCCGAGAGCGTCGTACGGAGACGAAAAACGCACCTCACGGCCTTCCAACGAGATGGACCCTCCGTCGGGCGTCAGGGCGCCGGAGAGGATCTTGATGAACGTGGATTTGCCGGCGCCGTTCTCCCCCACGAGGCAATGCACCTCGCCGCGTTCCAAGTCGAAATCGATGGCGTCGAGCGCCCGAACTCCCGGGAAGGACTTGCTGAGGGCGGATGTGGAGAGGAGAGGCAATGGGGAAATTCGCCACGAAGTGGCCACTTTGTGGAAATGCTAAACGCTAAATGCGAAACAAGTTCGAGGAATGAAGCACGAAAGGATTGGAAAGACCTGGTGCCCGAACAACAGCGAATACTAATCCGTGGCTAAATGCACCTCTCATAATCCGCAATCGGCAATCCGCCGCGAAGCCCCGCCTGCCTCAGTGAATCCTCCAAGGCGGGCAGGCTGCCTGCCGATTCAATGACCTGATGCAGTCAGGCAGGCGGCCACTTCGTGGAAATCCGAAATAGCATCCGTTCTACTTTGTCATAAGTGCGACACTATCCACGATCCCCACTTCCACCGGCACGAGCGGCGGGACGGCCGCTCCACTAAAATATGCGGCAATCTGCTGGATCGTTTTGGCTCCGATGAGTTTTGGGTACTGGACCACATCGGCCTTCAAGGGTGAACCTTTGAGAATGGCGTCCGCGGCCGGTGGCGTCGCATCGTAGCCGACGATGATGATGCCGCTCTTGCGATACTGCGTCACGGCATCGAGCGCGCCGAGGGCGGAATCATCGTTGATGCCAAAGATACCCTTCAAGCCCGGATGCGCCTGTAGCACATCCGCGGTGGCGGTGAACGCCTTGTCTCGCACGCCTTCGCCGTTCACGTCGGCCACCACCTTAATGCCGGGGGATTTGGCGATCGCTTCCCGGAACCCCTGCACGCGGTCCAGCACGGAACTCACGTTCGGTTGGTCGATGATGGCTACGTCTCCCTGGCCATTCAGCGCGGTCACAATGTACTCGCCGGCCAGCCGACCGCCAGCGATGTTGTCGGACGCGACATGGGACACGACCGAACCTTCCTGTGCCGCAATATCCGCCGTGAAGACCGGAATGCCCGCCGCATTCGCTTTGGCAATGGCCGGACCGACTCCCTTGGAATCCACAGGCACGAGAATGATCGCATCCACCTTGCGCGCGACGAAATCCTCCATCTGCGCCATCTGCTTGCCGAGGTCGAATTCGCCCGCTGTGATGATGAGCTCGTAGTTCTGCGCTTTCGCCTCCTCCAGCAATCCTTCTTCGAGGTCCCTATAGAAGACGTGGGCACGCGTTTGCAGCGAAACGCCGATCGTCTTTGTGGCAGAAGAGCCGGACCTGCCGCAGGAACCGGCCATAAGAGCCAGAACGATGGAAGCGACGAGCAGAATGGGCTGCAACGAACGCATGGGTGATCTCCGGGGGTGGGTGCGTTCAAACATAGAAGAATTCCCGTTCAAAGGGGAGCGGACCTACGGACGCGCAACGACGGAGCGCGGCAGCCGGAGCGCCCGCAGGCGGGCCGCATGTTCCCGCAGAATCTGCCGTGTACTGGTATCCGTGTCGAACACCGAATTAAATCCCTGCGGCTCATGCGTCGGGTCTCCGGTGAACGGAGATCCCGGCCTGTAGCGATACGCCGGACCGCTCCCGCGCCCCTCGCCGCCCCATACCCACACATTGCTCCCGACAAACGGCGCTCCTGCTGCGGCAGAATCTTCGATGATGGCAAAGAACATTCTATACCATCGATCACGGACCGAGGTCGGAACGGCGGCATCGTATCCACCCGTGTCGCGGCTCATGCCGAACTCTTCCATGACGACCGGCTTGCCGAGCCGTCGGGCGAAAGCGATGTGTTGATGGATGTAGGCAAGGGAAAGGGATTCGGCGGGTGCCGATGTTTCCTCCGGGCGTTTCGGGTCGAACCACTGCCACACCACCGGCCAGAGATGAAAGGTGAGATAGTCG
>CAYIHQ010000115.1:1566-6964 GCA_964362905.1 uncultured Ignavibacteriaceae bacterium | reverse complement strand
CAATATGGTGGGCGGTCCACTTGCCGAGGGCATCGTAGGTGTCGTGAATGATGATACGCATGGGTACGTGGTCTCCTGTAATTCACAGCAAAATCCGGGCATCGGCCACGGCACATCCCTGGCCGGCGTTCCGGACGATGAGAGGGTTGATATCGAGTTCTTTGATCAGGGGACAGTCGACGGCCAATTGTGACAGTCGTTGAAGGCCGGCAGCGACCGATTCGGTGTCGCGGACCGGGCGGCCGCGCGCGCCCGCCAGGATCCCATAGGACCGGATCTCGTGTATCATCTCGCGCACGACATCGGGGGGAACCGGCGCCACGCGGAAGCTGACGTCGCGGAAGATCTCGACGAAGATGCCGCCCAGTCCGAACAGTATCACCGGCCCGAACGCCGGGTCGCGCTTCATCCCCAGGATCACTTCTTCCCCGCTCCCGGACATCTTCTGGACGTACACGCCTTTCACGCGGGCTTCAGGCATCGCGGAGTGCGCATTGGCCAGGATCGCGTCGTAGGCCTTGGCTGCTTCGTCGGCCGTCCGAACATCCAACAAGACGCCGCCGATGTCCCATTTGTGAATGATGTCGTCCGACTCTACTTTCATGGCCACCGGGAATCCCACCTCTTCCGCGCATTGCGCCGCCTCAGTCGCGGATGCGGCCAGGCGGCCGGCCAACGTCGGGATGCCGTATGCCGACAGGACGCCGAACGCTTCGGATTGAGGTAGATAGGTGCGTCCCGCGGCACGTGCGGCGTCCAGAATTTTCTGCGCCGCCGCACGGTCGACGTCCTCAAAATGCGGGACCGGATCATGCTGCCGGACACATTCGCGTCGGAAATCCTCCGCCCGCGCGAAGGCGCGGCACATCGATTCCGGAAGAATGTAATGAGGGATGTTCCGTCGTTGCAGAATGGCGATCCCCGAAGCAACGTCCGTCTCTCCCATGAACGAGGCATAGGTCGGCTTCGGAGAGCGGCTCGCCACGTTGCACACCTCTTCCGCGATGGTATCGATATCCGTCATCGATTGCGGGGTGAGGATCACCAGGGCGCCGTCCACGTTCTCGTCTTCAAGGGCCGCCCCCATCGCAACTCGGTATCGGTCCGCGCGGGCGTCGCCGATCACGTCGACGGGATTCTTCATGTTCGCCGTCACCGGAAGCGACTTCTTAAAGATTTCGCGCGTGCGCTCCGAGAACTGTGCCAGCGAGAGATGCTCGTGGATGGCCGCATCGGTCGTCAGGACGCCCGGCCCCCCCGCATTCGTAATGATCGCCACACGCCGCCCCTGCGGAAGCGGTTGATACGTGAGCGCGATGGCATTGTTGAACATCTCCTCGATGGTCTGGCACCGGATCACGCCCGCCTGTTTCAAGGCGGCGTCGACGATGTCGTCGCTCGCGGCCAGCGAGCCCGTGTGCGATGCGGCGGCCGACGCCCCCTCGCGCGTGCGGCCCGATTTGAGGACCAGAACGGGCTTTCCAGACTCGTGGATCACGCGGCGGGCTGCCTCCATGAACCGGGCGCCGTCGGTCATTTCTTCCAGGTACATCAGGATGACCTTCGTCGCCGGATCATCCTTTAAGTAGAGCATCAGGTCGATGTCGCTGATGTCCGCTTTGTTGCCGAAGGAGATGAACTTGGAGAACCCGATGTTCTTGGCGTGCGCATAGTCGAGGACCGCCGTGCAGAGCGCACCGCGCTGCGACAGGAATCCGCTCGACCCCTCGCGCGGCATGCGGCGGGCGAAGGAGGCATTCAGATGGACGGCGGGATCTGTGTTGATAACCCCAAGACAGTTTGGGCCGATGAGGGGAATGCCGTACTTCGCCGCGATTTGCTTGATCTCTTCCTCGCGCTGGACGCCCGCTCCCCCCACTTCCTTGAATCCGGCGCTGATAATGATGACCCCTTTGACCCCCTTCTGTCCGCACTGTTCGAAGGCCAGATTCACCACGCTGCTCGGGAAGACGATAACGGCGAGGTCGATCGGGTCCGGTATGTCGAGAACGTATTTATACGCTCTGACGCCGGCGACGGAGTGTTCCTTTGGGCTAACGGGATAGATCGTGCCCTGAAACCGGTCGCGGAGGATGTTGGCGAAGATGTCGTAGGGGACAGTGCCGGGGACACGCGTGGTCCCCACGACCGCGACGGAGCGCGGCGCAAAAATGGGCTCGAGACGTTCCGGGCCCCTGCCGACCGGGTCGGACATGACGCCTCCGGGGATGTGGAGTGGCGAGTGGGAGCTACCGATAATACTGCGAAATGAAATCGACCGCCCCTTCGACGGTCTGAACATCGCGCGCCTTGTCCTCATCCATTTCGACGTTGAATTCTTCCTCAAACCCTGCAATGAGCTCGACACTTTTCATTGAATCCGCGCCCAGGTCAAACACGAAATTGGACGCGGGCGCGATTTCCTTCGGGTCGATGCTGAGGACGGATGCAACCACTTTCTGGACGCGTTGCTGGATCTCGGACCGTTCCATGCATATCTCCGTACTGGTGCGGAAGTGCCACGTGCCGGGGGCTGGTGGGCAGGCCGGCAGGCGGCGGAAGACACAACAAATGGATTGGATTGGTTCGGCGTCGGGGGCGACACCGCGGCTGGCGGCGTACCGCACCGGAAGCCACCAACATCTTCGCAGAAATTGGCCTGAGAAGCAACGACGCCTCTTCCAAGAATGGGAATGCATGAGGAAGACCTCATGAGGCTACACCGCTTCCGCATAGACTCCCGAGTCTCTTTCCGGATAGCTTTCATAAACGTGCTCGAAAACGGCGGAGCATTTCTGTTGATAGAGATCCCGTGAATAGGCACGGGGAAGCCCCGTGTCGAGTGTGTCCTCGATCGCGAGTTTTAACTGTGATCGCGCCGCGGACTTCTGCCGCCAGTTGAGGACGAGGAGTTCCTTGATCCTCTTCAAGAGTTCACGAGCGATTTTCTTAACCTCTACGCGCTCGTCTGCGCTTAACTCCGGTGCCGGGCGGGTCAGAATATCGAAAACGACAAGCTCTTCCTCGGTCATATTCTCGCGAATGTGCCGCTGTTGCTCCTCCGTCAAGGTATGGCTCAGTGCCACCAGGGCGCCAAATAATTCCTCGATGTTCCGACTTCCCGCATTGTAGCTCTCGATCAACTCCTCGAACTTGGCTTGAAAATCAGCCCGGGTTTTGTTCAGACGAATCAACTTATCCAACTGGGCACGGATGGCAGCTTTGAGGATTTCGAGCTCGGTGTTCCTGTGCCGCGTTCCCTTAAACCGACTGCTGAGCGCTTGGAAATCGATCTTCGAGAGATCTATCGCCGGCGAAAGATTCGCCGGCATCCCCACGCCGGTGATCGAGGCGTCGAGCACGTCTGACACCCTGCCCATGACTACAGTTATATCCGGCCGATTCGGATTGACTGTGGTGCGGATGGCGTCGGCAATGGATGCCAGGCAAGCAACACGCCCGGCAAACTCCAACGCCGCCGGATCTGGCTTTACAGCACCATACAGTGTGCTCACGAGCCGTTCATGGCCGAGGAATTCACGCCGCAGCGGGTCGGGTGATATCAGCGCGTTGACGGCATCATTCAGCCGTTGCAAGCGGTCCATGTTTCCAGGCGGCAGCAGTTCGATAGCCGCGAGGTCCACATGGCGTGACGAACAAAATGCCATCGCAGCAAGCAGGGAGTCCCGCAATTGTTCAACGAGTCTGGCCTTATCTCTGACCGGACGCTCCCCTCCGATGCCTGCGCCGTATATGGCCAGCGCCTTTTCGAGGGAGGCAAAAACATTCGCATAGTCTACGATCATACCGCTGTGCTTGCCGGGAAACACGCGATTCGCCCTCGCGATGGTTTGCATGAGCGTATGATTCCGCATTGGCTTGTCGAGATACACCGTAGAACAGCTAGGGGCGTCAAATCCGGTCAGCCACATCGCACAGAGAAAGACGATCCGCAGATTGTCTTCCGAGTCCTTGAATTTCTCATCAAGCGGCGGTTGTGATTCGTTCATCCGCTTACGATGTGGCACAATGTCGAGTCCATGCTTCTGCATCAGGGCGATCTCGTTCTGCCCCGGCGATACGATCAGCGCCATGTCAGTCGTATTGAGCACATCCAGACGTTTGAGCAACTCTTCCTTCTTCCCGGGAGCGAGACCATAGAGCCTTAATTCTTTTTGCACGCGCTCCGTTTCCACGTTCCAATGTTTTCGAACCTTGTCGTGCATTTTTAACGCTGTTGCCTTATCGATCGAAACCACCATGGCCTTCCCGGCAAATCCGCGCCCGAGGAAATGTCGCACGATGTCCTTCGTCACCGTCTCCAGCCTGTCATCACGCGTGATAATTTGGTATTGCCGACTCAACTCCCGTTCGAGTTTTGCCTCTTGTTCGGGGTCGAGTTCCGCCTCTTCGATCAAATCGTAAATGTCGTCGTTCAGGTCCGGATTTACCAACTGCAGCTCAGGCGTACGGTTCTCGTAGAAGAGCGGCACCGTGGCGCCGTCTTCGACGGATTGTTGGAAGTCGTAGATGGAGACGTATTCCCCGAAGACCTCCTTCGTGCGCTCCTCGCCTGCGATGAGCGGTGTGCCGGTGAAAGCGAGGAACATTGCCTTCGGCAATGCTGCACGCATGTTCAGCGCCAGCGTGTCGTATTGGCTGCGATGCGCTTCATCGGTGAGAACGATCACGTCGGGGCGGTCACAGAGCATCTCCGGCGTCTTGAACTTATGAATGAGCGTGAAGACGTAACGATGATTTCCGCGCAGCAGCACCCGCAAATCTGCGCCGCTTGAGGCATGGCATTCATCCCCCTCAACTTTGCTGACCGCACCGGTGGCCTTAAATGTCGTGGCGATCTGGCCATCCAGCTCAACGCGGTCAGTCACAACCACGAAGGTCCAGTTGCCCTCCACCTTGCGCAGGACCTTCTGAGCGAAGAAGACCATTGCGAAGCTCTTTCCGCTCCCCTGCGTTTGCCAGAACACACCGCCCCGACCGTGGCCGGACTTGCGCGCGGCGAGCATCGAAGCGATAGCGTTGTTCACGCCGAGGAACTGGTGATTCTGTCCGATGATCTTTACCAGCCCGGCCTTGTGCTCCGAGAACAGCGTAAAGTTCTCAACAATGTCCAATAGTCTTACTTTGTCGCAGGTGCCACGAATCATCATCTCCAACGACACCTTGCGTGGCTCATTCTCGCGCTCGATCCGCTTCCATTCAAAGAAACGATCCCAGTCCGCCGTAAGAGAGCCGACACGACTTTCCGTACCGTTCGAAGCGATGAGCAATCCGTTATACCAGAAAAGGGGCGGGATCTGCTGTTTGTAGTGGGTAAGGTTCTCGTCGAAGGCGGTGCGCGCAGAAACACCGGGCTTCTTGAGTTCGATGACAACAA
>CAYIHQ010000115.1:0-1556 GCA_964362905.1 uncultured Ignavibacteriaceae bacterium | reverse complement strand
GTCCGGACGGCAGGTGTAGAGGTCACCGGTGACGCTTAGCTGGCTGACCAGCAGGAAATCGTTGTTTGCGGTGTTCTTCCAATCAACCACACGGATGCGCTCAGTCCTCTGACCTCCGCGCTCGTGGTCCGGCACAGAGACCTTGATCCCATCCTTCAGGAGCAGATAGATGTCACGGTTGGCCGCTGCCTGAAGCATGGCTGATCGATCGCGGGTCAATTCATCGAGGGCCGTCGCAATGGCTTCCGGTGGCAATGCGGGATTGAAACGCTCCAACGTCGCACGCAGCCGGGACACGAGCACTACCTCGCCTTTGGTCTCGCGGGCCAGCGTGCCGGTTGGACCATAGGTCTCTTCTAATGCCGAGACCGTCTGCCAGCCACGCTCATCAAACAACCCGATGGCGGGCTGCTCGACGAGCTGATCTTCTGTGTAGGCGTGGGTGCTCATGAACGGCGCAGAGTTTTTTTCTGTTAGCTGGTTTCGAGTTAATACCTGATTCACTACCCGATTAAATGGGTAATACCTATTTGGCTTTTTTCCTCCATTTCGCGGTGTGTCCGCGGCCCAGACATTCAATGGACGCACCTTTGAGCCGCTTCAAGACGCTGCGAATGAGGTCCACGCTCACACCCGGACAGGCGCTTTGCAGATCGGACAGGCTGAATAGTCCGGTTTGTCGCGCAATGGCTTCCTCAACGAGCGCAGTCTTTTCACCCCTTGGAGATTTGAGCTGACCAACGCGCTGCTCAAACTCCTTGCACGCGTGCGTCAGGATGAAGAGCAAGAAATTCAATGTCGGCCACGGGTCATGTTTGCCTTCGTGCCAGCGTTGGGAGGACTGTTCGAGCACCTCATAGTATCGCTCCTTGTTCTGTTCGATCAGTCGCTCGAGGCTGATGTAGCGCCCGGCTTCGATCCCACAATGGTAGCACGCGAGTAGAAACAGCAGGCGCGCAGCGCGGCCATTGCCATCACGGAACGGATGAATGCAAAGAAAATCCAGATTCAGCGCGGCGGCCAGCACGAGCGGATGAACCCATTTTTCCCGAACCCCGCGTTGCCAGAGTTCGACCATCTCCGCCATCGCCTTGGGTGTTTGTTTTGCGGGGACGGTTTTGAAACGAACGCGGCTGCGGCCATCGGCGTAGGTCTGGATGATGTCGACGTCCTTCTCCTTGTAAGCGCCGGCATCCCAGATTTCGCCGCGAGAAAGTTTATGGAGCTCCTTGATGGTGGCTTCGGAGATGGGGAGTTTCGAGCCGTGCTCGTGAATGAGTTTCAGCGCGTTGCGATAGCCGCGCACTTCTTCCTCATCGCGGTCGCGGAGCGTGGGCTTGCCGAACATCAACGTGCCGATGCGCGACTTGTCCACCTCGACCCCTTCGATGCGGTTGGAAGAAACGGCGCTTTCGATGAGCGCGTGTTCGCGGAGCAGTTTCAATTTTTGCGGAGACTGGCGGGTGAACAACTCTTGTTTGCCGCGCGCCTCGCCGAGGTCGGCGAGATACCAAGCGGTGCGCGTGGGCAACGTGGGCGGTTCAGCGGCAAGTTGA
>CAYIHQ010000114.1:0-6964 GCA_964362905.1 uncultured Ignavibacteriaceae bacterium | reverse complement strand
TACTAGGCTTGACCAATCCATGGAGGCACTACTCATGATGAAGTTCTCAGCTTTCCTGCTGTTGCTGGTCGCCGTCCCATTGGCGGTGATCGCACAGAAGAAAGGGGCCCAGGGCTCGATGGTGGACGTGGACATTTCCTACAAGAAGTTCGTCCTCGACAACGGCCTCACACTGATCGTCCACGAAGACCGCAAGGCGCCCATCGTCGCCGTCAACGTGTGGTACCACGTCGGCTCCAAGAATGAAAAGCTTGGCAAGAGCGGATTCGCCCATTTGTTCGAACACCTGATGTTCAATGGGAGTGAGAACTTCAACGACGACTACTTCCAGGTGCTGGAACGTCTCGGCGCCACCGATCTCAACGGAACAACGAATGAGGATCGGACGAACTACTTCCAGAACGTCCCGACCTCCGCCGTGGATGTCGCGCTCTGGATGGAATCCGACCGGATGGGGCATCTCCTTGGCGCCATCACGCAGGCAAAACTCGATGAGCAGCGAGGCGTCGTCCAGAACGAGAAACGACAAGGAGAGAATGAGCCCTACGGCATCACCGAGGAGCTCATCACGAAGAGCGTGTGGCCGCAGGGCCATCCCTATTCGTGGACCGTCATCGGGTCGATGGAAGATCTGAACGCGGCCGCCCTGGGGGATGTGAAGGATTGGTTCCGCGACTACTACGGTACCGCCAATGCCGTGCTCGTCGTGTCAGGAGACATCGACGCGCAGACAGCATTCGATAAAGTGAAGAAATATTTCGGCGACATTCCGTCCGGACCTCCGGTCGCCCGGCAGCAGGACTGGATCGCGAAGCGCACAGGGAGCCAGCGTCAGGTCGCGCAGGATCGGGTGCCGCAGTCTCGGATCTATAAGGTCTGGAACGTCCCGGCGTGGGGAACCGAAGATCACGACATGTTGAACCTGACGGCGAACATCCTGGCGTCTGGCAAGACATCGCGCCTTTACAAGCGCCTCGTGTACGACGAACAGGTCGCGACGAACGTCTCTGCGTTTCAGGACAGCCGTGAGATCGGCTCACTCTTTTATCTCATGATCACCATCAAGCCGGGCGAAGACCTCGCCAAGGTTGAGCGGATGGTGGATGAGGAAATGGCGCGATTGATGAAGTCGGGTCCCACGGAGAAGGAAGTCCAGCGCGTGCGCAGCCAGTATGTCGCCAATTTCGTCCGCGGTGGCGAGCGCATCGGCGGCTTCGGCGGCAAGTCGGACATCCTTGCGATGGGCCAGACCTACAGTGGCGATCCCGAGCACTACAAGGTGACGCTGAAGCGCGTCCAGACCGCCACACCGGTAGCCATTCAGAGTGTTGCCAAGGCGTGGCTGGGCGACGGCGTCTACACGCTCGAGGTGCATCCGTTCCCGAACCTCTCTTCCGCCGCGACCGACAGCACGATCCGGAAGCAGCTTCCGAAGGCCGGCGACCCGCCGAAGGCGACCTTCCCGGCTCTCCAGCGTGCCACGCTTTCCAACGGCGTGAAGTTGATCTTCGCGGAGGTGCCGTCCATCCCGATGGTCAACCTCTCGATGCGGTTCGATGCCGGCTATGCGGCGGACCAGTTCGCCACACCCGGCACCGCGAGCATGACGTTGAACATGATGGATGAGGGGACGAAGAAACGAAACGCACTGGAGATCAGCGAAGACCTCGCTCTGCTCGGCGCCGGCCTGGGTACGGGTTCCGACCTGGACATGTCCGCGGTCTCGCTCTCAGCGCTCACATCGAACCTCGACGCGTCCCTGGAGATTTGGGCGGACGTGATCCTCAACCCGTCGTTTCCGAAGGAAGATCTTGAGCGTCTCCAGAAGCAGACCATCGCCCAGATCCAGCGGGAGAAGGCCACCCCCATTCAGATGGCGCTCCGGGTCTTCCCGCAACTTCTGTACGGGACCGGACACGCGTACAGCGTTCCCTTTACCGGTTCGGGCACCGAGGCCACTGTATCGGCCATGACCCGCGAGGACATGATCAAGTTCCATGAGACCTGGATCCGTCCGAATAACGCCACGCTCGTGGTCGTAGGCAAGACGACGCTGACGGAGATCCAGCCGAAGCTGGAGAAGCTCTTCAAAGACTGGAAGGCAAGCTCGATCCCCTCCAAGAACCTTGCCACCGTGGGTGCGACGACCCAAACGGTCTACATCATGGACAAGCCGGGCGCGCTCCAGTCGGTGATCCTGGCGGGCCATATCGCGCCTCCGCAGAACAATCCGAATGAGATCGCCATCGACATGATGAACACGGCGCTCGGCGGCTCGTTCACGGCCCGCATCAACATGAATCTGCGCGAGAACAAGCACTGGTCCTACGGGGCGCAGTCGCTTCTGTTCTCCGCGCGGGGCCAGCGGCCATTCCTCGTCTATGCGCCCGTGCAGACGGACAAGACGAAGGAATCGATGGCGGAGATCGCGAAAGAACTCAACGAGGTACTGGGTGCCCGGCCGGTAACGGAGGATGAGTGGAAGAAGGTGCGGGAGAGCAAGATCCTCGAGTTGCCCGGTTCGTGGGAGACGATGAACGCCATTGCCGGATCGATCAACGACATCGTTCGCTTCGGCTATGCAGACACCTACTACCAAACGTACGCCGACAACGTGCGGGGAGCCGCGTTGTCAGACCTGAATGCGGCCGCACATCAGGTCGTGAAGCCCTCGACTGTCGTGTGGGTGGTCGTGGGGGACCGTGCGAAGATTGAAGCGGGTGTGCGGGAGCTTGGCTACGGCGACGTGAAGTTCCTCGACAGCAACGGGAACGTGATCAAGTAACGGACATTGCCCCTGTTACGACAAACGCCCCGGGGGAAAATCCCGGGGCGTTTGCGTGTACGGGGCTTACTTTGGTGTGGGAGGCGAGGGAGCCCCGCCGGACGCAGGGCTTCTTGTTTTTGCACCTTGGAATGGCTAGTTTTTCCTACTCAGGCAAATTCAACCCTATGCTCCCCCAAGCGCAGGCCACATCGTTGGAATCCACGTTTGACCGGTTCCGGCGCAACATCGTCGGCATCGACCAGACCTTCCGCTCTCCGTTCGGTGAACAGCGAATTCTTTACGTTGATTGGACGGCCAGCGGCCGCTTGTACGACCCCATCGAACGCAAGTTGCGGGAGACGTTCGGTCCGTTTGTCGGCAACACCCACTCCGAATCGAACGTGACGGGGACGTCGATGACCCAGGCGTACCATCACGCCCACGACATCATCAAGCGCCATGTCCATGCGGGCCCTCAGGATGTCCTGTTGAACGTCGGTTTCGGGATGACCTCTGCCATCAACAAGCTCCAGCGGATCCTGGGACTGCGAATTCCGGAGCAACACCGCGACCGGCTTGCGCTACCTCCGAACGACCGGCCGGTCGTTTTTGTGACCCACATGGAACATCATTCCAACCACACATCATGGCAGGAGACGATCGCGGATGTCGTTGTGATCCGTCCGGACCGCGAGGGTTTGGTCGACATCGGCGATCTGGAGGTGCAACTCGACGCCCATCGGCATCGAAAAGTGAAGATCGGTTCGTTCACGGCGTGTTCGAACGTGACTGGCATCCGAACGCCGTATCATCGTCTGGCTCGGATCATGCACCAGCACGGTGGATGGGCGTTCATAGATGTTGCTGCTGCGGCGCCCTACGACGCCATCGACATGCATCCGTCCGATCCGATGGAGAAGCTCGATGCCATCACGTTCTCTCCGCACAAGCTCCTGGGCGGCCCCGGTACCTCGGGCGTGCTAATCTTTGACGCGGGCCTGTATCACCTGGAATCCCCGGACCAGCCGGGTGGTGGAACGGTCCTATGGACGAACCCGTGGGGCGGGCATCGGTACAGCCCCGACATTGAAGTACGAGAGGACGGCGGGACGCCTGGGTTTCTTCAGGCGATCAAATCTGCCCTCAGCGTGAAATTGAAGGAAGAGATGGGCGTGGAAGCCATGGCGGCCCGGGAGGAGCAATTGCGCGAACGCATGTTCAGCGGTCTCTTGTCCATCCCGAACCTGAAGATCCTGGCAGAGGGCATTCGGCAACGTCTCCCCATTTTTTCGTTCTACATCGACAACGTCCACTACAACCTCATCGTCCGCCTGCTGAACGACCGGTACGGCATTCAAATGCGGGGAGGATGTTCATGTGCCGGAACGTACGGCCACTTCCTGCTTCACGTGGACCCGGCCACCTCACGGGAGATCACGGACAAGATTGACCACGGAGACCTCTCGTCGAAGCCGGGATGGGTGCGTGCGTCGCTCCATCCGACGACCACCGACGAGGAGGTCGACCGCATCCTCGAAGCGATCCGTGAGATCGGGCGGAGTCATGCGGTGTGGGCGAAAGACTACGAGTACTCACCAAGCACGAACGAGTTTCGGCACCACGGGGTAGATCCAGAAAACGACAAGATGCGGGCGTGGTTCACGTTGTGAGGTGTCAGGTGCAAGGTGGGAGGTGTTGGGAAGGTTGCATTGATATCGTTTCAGATGCGGTACATCCGCCATATTCATACATCCACTTCCTGAGGGGGAAGCGTCATGGCACAAGTGATCCGCAGTTACGAGGACTTGTTGGTCTATCAACGTTTGTTGGCGCTCGTATTCGAGGTCCACGAGATCTCGCTATCGTTCCCAAAATTCGAGCTCTACGAGTTGGGGTCTCAGCTCCGCAGATCCTCAAACTCCGCCCCAGCGAATCTGGCTGAGGGATGGAACAACAAGCACATCAAGATCTATCTTGAGGGCATCAACTAATACCCCTTCCACCTACCACCTCTCACCTTACATGACGCGCTCCTTCGTTCTCCTCCTGGCCCTTGCGCTCTCCGCTCCGCTTCTTGCTCAGCCCCGCGCTCGCGATCTTGGTGTGCCGTTCGACGGGACGCCTGGACGCTGGAACGCGATCACGGATGTCGCCGGCGTCGAGGTGGGCTTGACGACGATCATCGAAGGGTCTGGCAAGCTCACCATGGGAAAGGGACCAGTTCGCACCGGAGTGACGGTGATCCATCCGCGGGGCAAGAGGTCGACGGATCCCTGCTTTGCCGCCTGGTGGACGCTCAACGGAAACGGAGAGATGACGGGGACGACCTGGGTACAGGAATCGGGATTCCTCGCGGGGCCTGTCGCCATAACCAATACGCACAGCGTCGGCGTCGTGCACGATGCCATCATCGCATGGTCGTTGCGTCAGTTCGCGGATGCCGCCGGGAACGGCGATTGGAGCCTTCCCGTCGTGGCAGAGACGTGGGACGGTTTTCTGAACGACATCAATGGCTTCCACGTCAAGCCGGAACACGTTTTCGCCGCTTTGGATAATGCAGCCGCCGGTCGTGTAGTTGAGGGAAATGTCGGTGGCGGCACAGGCATGGTGGCACATGGATTCAAAGGAGGGACGGGCACAGCATCGCGCATGCTGGAATCCCAGTTCGGCGGATACACGGTGGGTGCGTTGGTGCAGGCGAACTACGGACGGCGGCAGAATCTTACGATCGCCGGTGTGCCAGTGGGACGCGAGATCAACGACCTTCTCCCAAGCCGCGGAGCGCTGGAAGACGGTGGAGGGTCCATCATCGTCATCATTGCGACGGATGCGCCCTTGCTCCCTCATCAACTCAAGCGCGTGGCGACTCGTGTGGCGCTCGGTGTGGGGATCATGGGTGGACGAGGAGAAGACTCTTCGGGAGACATCTTCCTGGCGTTTTCGACGGCGAACCCGAATGCGGCGTCAGACTCCGTGGCGACGATCCAGATGCTCGCGAATGAGCGGATGAATCGCCTTTTCGAAGCGACCGTGCAGGCGACGGAAGAAGCGATCGTGAATGCGATGGTCGCAGCGAAGACGATGGAGGGGATCAACGGGAATACTGTCCACGCGTTGCCGCACGAACGGCTGAGGGAGGTGCTGAAGAAGTACGGGAGGCTGGCGGGAAACTGAACAAAGGTGATAGGTTGGAGGTGAGAGGTGGAATGGAGGGATCTGAAGATGCGCATTCTCAGACCCCTCCCAATACCTTACACCTTCAACCTTGCTTCTCCTTTCTCGCTGCGATGGCGTAGAAGACGATCAGCGAGACGCCGCCGAAGATGAGGATCATCGAGGGATAAGAGGCGTCACCCCAATCCTGCACCTCGTCGAGATAGTTGGCGAAGAGAACGCCCATGCCGGCGAACAGGGCGAGCAAGCCCCATTTGAGATTGCTGAGGGCGTTGGGCTGAAATGCCAGACTGCCTCGCAATTCGGAGGCGCTGACGCCCTTTTCGATCATGGCCATTCGTTCTTTGTGGCGCGAATCGAAGAACTTCCAGAGTATCGCACCGCATGATCCGAATACGATAAGGACGATGACTGCGGGTTCCATGGTTGCTCCTATGGGTAGTGAGATCGGTTGTCGCTGTTTCCCCGTTTGACCGGGATCCCGGGCCAAAGGTTTCCGGCAGGTCCAGGAAACCTTGCGGGCCCATCCTCGGTCAAAGCGATACTCCCCCAGATGGCTGAAAGCGACCTCGATATCGTTGAGTTGGTGCGGTCCGGCGACCGGAAGGCATTTTCACACCTGGTGGACCGTCATAAGGACCGGGCCATGGCTCTGGCGGTGCGGATGCTTAGGAACCGTCAGGATGCCGAAGAGGCACTCCAGGATGCGTTTGTGCGTTCATTCAATGCGCTGCCGCGATTCGAGGGAAGGTCGTCCTTCGGGACGTGGTTCTACCGTATTGTATACAATGTGTGCTCGTCTGCTCTCGAGCGAAGGGGGACGGGCGTCCATGTCTCGCTGGAACGTGAGGCGGATGAAGGGAGGGGCGTTGTGGAGCTTCCCTCTGAAGACCTGCCGCCCGATCTGCAGCTGGAGTCATCCGAGGCACAGAAGATCGTGTATGAAGAAGTAGAACGCCTGCCTGGAGCGTACGCGAGCACATTCATGCTGTTTGTCGTGCAGGAAATGGCGTATGATGAGAT
>CAYIHQ010000113.1:1078-6966 GCA_964362905.1 uncultured Ignavibacteriaceae bacterium | reverse complement strand
CAACGATCTGCCGCACGTGGTCGGCCGTGACAGCATTGTCCTTCATCTGCTCCTCGTCCCACACGGCCTCAAAAGCCGCCACGAGGTTGGCCGAGGAGACGACCTGCACGCCTGCCGCCCGCACGAGTTCCATCGTGCCTGCATCAACGATGGACACATACGGAATGGCGCAATTCGGCGAATACTCCATCGCCACCTTCCTGGCTCCGGCGAGGGTCTTCTTCACCCCTTCAGCCAGCGATTGCCAGCTCAGGTAGACGATCTTCGACCCGGGAACCGTGTCGAGGTTCCATTCTTCTATGCGATGGACGAGTTTGCGGGGCTCACCCTGGGCCGGGATGTAGTAGAAGTATCGCCTCGTGCACATGATGTGCGTGGGAAGGTTCAGCAGGCGCGTCGTAAAAACGTTCGAGCCGCGGAAGTTGTACAGCAGCCAGCCGTCGATGCCTTCTGTGCGAAGAACGGATTGGATCTGGGCGATCAGGGAGGAATTCATGGAAGAACCTCGAAGAGATTGCGAAATGCGAGATTGTCAATTGCGAAATAGCTTGAAAGATCGTTGGCGGGTGTATCTGATATTTCGAAATTGTCGATCCGCAATTCGAAATATCCCCGAAAAACGCAGGAGCCCGAGATCTTCTCCCGGGCTCCAATGTACATCCTCGATTCCTCACTTCCCAGCAGGCGACTCGGAGCTGGTCACGGCCTCTGCCGGCACCGGCATCTTGCGCCGCGATGGGCGCTTCTTGCGCATGTACGTGCGCTCCACCGGATGCTGTTCGGGCTGTTGCTCTTCCACGTCCGGATACGTAAAGATGTCGTACTTGTAGTTCCGGAGGATGATATCCTTGCCGTTCCGGCCGAGCACATACTGCGGCAGGAGCGGGATCTTCCCTCCGCCCCCGGGGGCGTCGATGACGTAGTACGGCACGGCGAGGCCCGAGGTGTGGCCGCGGAGCTTGTCCATGATCTCCAGGCCCACCCGGACCGGCGTGCGGAAGTGGTTCGTTCCCTTCGTCAGGTCCGCCTGGTAGATGTAGTACGGACGCACCCGCATTTTGAGCAGCTTGCGGTGCAATTCCAGCATGATGTCGGCATCGTCGTTCACGCCCTTCATCAGCACCGCCTGGTTGCCGATGGGGCAGCCGGCGTCGGCGAGCATGGCGCAGGCCTTGTCCGCCTCCGGCGTGCATTCCCACGGATGGTTGAAGTGGGTGTTGACGTAGATGGGATGGTACTTCTTGATCATCTTGACTAGCTTGGGCGTGATGCGTTGCGGCAGCACGCACGGCATCTTCGTGCCCAGACGGATGATCTCGACGTGCGGAATGGCCCGAAGGCCCGCCAGGACGCGCTCGAGCGCGTAGTCGGTCACCATCAACGGGTCGCCGCCGGAGAGGACGACGTCCCGGACCTCGGGATGGGCCGCAATGTAGTCGAGGCCCTCCTGGATCCATTTCGCGTTGATCTTCGTAGAGTCGCTCACCTTCCGCTTGCGGGTGCAGAAGCGGCAATACATCGAGCACTGGCTCGTGATCAGAAAGAGGACGCGGTCGGGGTACCGGTGCGTGATGCTCGGCACCGGGCTGTGGCCCTCCTCGTTCAGCGGGTCTTCGGGAGCGCCGTCGTCCTCGAGCTCGATGGCATCGGGAATGCACTGCAGCCAGATAGGGTCCCCCGGATACCGGATAAGGCTCAGGTAGTACGGGTTGACCCGAATGTGGAAGAACTTGTTCAGTTTGTCGGCGGTGTCCATTTCGAACCCGAAACGTTCGACAAGGTCCTTGCCGCTGTCCACGCTCTGACGCAGCATTTCCTGCCAGAGTTCCATACCGGGGGAATGTCCTCCTTCCGTTACAAGTGTTTTGTGAAGATCACCAGGTCGTCGTCCGGCGCGTAGTAGCCCCGGAGACGTGCCGTCTCGTCGTACCGATGCCGGTGATAGAACCGGCGCGTCGCTTCATACTTGGGCAGCGAGGAGGTCTCCACGACGACCAGCGAGCCGCCCGAATTCTTGATGCTCTCTTCGCAGTGCTTCAGGAGCATCGAGCCAATGCCGTTGCCGTGCAGCGTGGGGTCCACGGCGATCCAGTAGAGGTCGAACGTCGACTGCGTCATCGGCGTCGGACCGTAACAGTAGTATCCTCGAACGGTCTCCGTCTCATCCACGTGCGTCGCCAGCACGTAATCGCGTTGCTGCGGAGTGTCGATGGCCGCGTCCATCAGTTCCACCGCCACCTCGACCTCTTCCGCACGGAAGACGTTCGTCGCTTCGATCACGGCGCGCAGGGGCCCGCGGTCCGACGCAACGAACGGACGGATCCGGCCCGTCGGGGCGACGGTGATGGAGTGAGTGGGTGTCGTGAGGACGTCAGACATGCGGACAGCGAGCAATTTCGGATTTCGGATTTTCTGTCAGGGAGTTCGTTCCCACGCGTACTCGACGATCCGGCCGATGATCTCGTCAAACGACAGGCCATAGGACCGGGCGGAACGGGCGAACCCGGCCTCGTCGGAGATGTCGGGATTCGGATTGACCTCCAGAATGAAGAGATTCCCCTTGGCGTCCAGCCGCATATCAACCCGGCCGTAATCGCGCAATCCCATCAGGCGATACGCGCGCAGGGCGATCTCTTTGGCGCGCTTCTCGGTCTCCGCGGGCAATTCTGCTGGACACACGCCTTTCGTTCCGGCATACTCCAGCGTCCCTTCCATCCATTTCGCGTTGTAGCTCACGATCTTCGGAAAATCCTCCGGCAGTCCGGAGAAGTCGATCTCCGAGATGGGGAGAATGATGTGCCGCTTGTTCCCCATGATCGCGACGTTCAGCTCGCGTCCGCCGATGTATTCCTCGACGAGAGCAGGCTGGTCGAAGGTCTGGAAGATGTGCCGAATGCGTTTTCGGAGCGCCGGGAGAGAGTCGACGACCGAGCCGTTATCGATGCCGACGCTCGCATCTTCACCCGAAGGCTTCACGATGACGGGGAACCGAAGGTCGAACTCGTCGAAGTTCAGGGCACTGGAATGCTTGAACAGGGCGAATCGAGGGGTCGGGAGCCCGTGCGCCGAGAGGATCTCTTTCGTGCGGAACTTATGAAGGCACGTGCCGAGCGCGAACGCGGAAGCGCCGGTGTACGGCACGCCCATCAACTCGTAGATGCCGGCCACATGCATTTCGTGGATCGCCTGGTTGCCGACGGATTCGCAGAGATTGAAGATGATATCGGGTTTGTTCTCTTCGAGGAACGCGATGAGCCGCTTCACGTCGCCGTTCATATTGAAGAGCGACGTCTTGTAGCCGATGACCTTGAGGGCCTGCTCCACGTGTTCCCGCTCCTCGAGAACGCCGACCTCGGACATGTCCACGTTGCCCTGGACCGCCTTTTGGACCATCTCGGCATGGCTCGGCACCGCCTTCAACTCGCCGGTCTCAGAGACGTATTTTCGACCGTTGATCGTCCCTAATGTCGGCTCGTTGAAAATGACGGCGACATGCACCTTTTTTGCCATGAACTCCTCGCGCAAGTTATTGTTGGGTGGGGCGTTCGGTCCGTTGAGTTCTGCCGAAACGTGAACAGAGGGCGGCAGGATTCATTTGGGCAAGGAGTTATGGAGTCCGACCCGCTTTATGGCGGATCCCAGGACCATGTTGATCATGCGGTCGTAGCCGATCCCCGCGGCACGGGCCGCCTGCGGAAAACAAGAATGTTCGTCGGGGTTCGGCAGTATGCCGGGGAGAGGATTCAACTCAATGATGTGCGGTTCACCGGCGGAGTCCAAACGGACGTCGATGCGGCACCAATCGCGGCATCGCAACAGCTCGTATGCGCGCGTGCACACGGCAGCGATCTTCGTTTCGAGCTCGCGCGAAATGTCCGCAGGGCACTCGTGCACGTCGAGCGGCTGGTCGAGCGTATCCCACATCCATTTTGCTTCGAAGGACCAGATCGGATTCGTTCCTGGCGGGAATGCGTCAAACTTGATCTCGACGATCGGAAGCACGCGAAGGCTCGCGCCGTTGCCGATCAACGCCACGGTGAATTCGCGGCCGGTGAGAAATTCCTCGACGAGTGCGGGTTCCCGGTACTGTTCGGTGACACGTCGTACCTGTTCCTCCAGTTCCGCCGGCGTGCGGATCACGGAGTCATTCATGATGCCCTTGCTCGATCCTTCGTGCAGCGGCTTGACGATGGCGGGAAGCGGAAGGTCGAGGCCGATGAGTCCATCGACAGAGTCCACCACGTGAAACGACGGAGTCGCGATGCGATGGTATGCGAGGATCTCTTTTGCGCGGGACTTGTCGAGGCAGATGCCGAGCGTGAGCGGGTCGGAACCCGTGTACGGAATGCTCAGCATCTCGAGAAGTGCGGGGATCTGCGCTTCACGGGAAGGTCCACGGAGGCCTTCGGCGATGTTGAAGACAATGTCGGGCCGAAGCGCGGCGAGGGCGGGATACGCGTTGCCGTTGGCTTCGATGAGGCTGACGCGATGGTGCTGCTCCAGCGCCGATTTGACCGCGAGAATGGTTTCTTCTGTATCCCATTCCGCGTATGTGTCGTCTCTCGTCACCTGCGCTTCCGCGACCTCGACAGCAGTTGCGTCGTTGGTTCGATGCGCGCTTCGGTGGCCCTCGTCCGTCGAGGGCTCTCCCGTCTCTTCGTGCTTGATGTTATAGACGAGTGCGACGTTCAGTGGCGTACTCAAGCAGCGTTTTCAACCTTCCATCTGTGGACGATCGCTGTTGTCGTTGAGACAACAAGCGTTGATACAAATATAATGTTTTGCGCGTCGTAGTCAAGTTTTTTGCGCGTCAGATGACGATCAATCGAGGTCGGGGTGAGGAGAGGAGATGGAAGTCGGGAGTCGGACGTGAGGAGGAGGAAGGTGGAAGAAGGAAGATGTCGGGAGACGGAAGATGGAGAGGTGGGGGGTGGAGGGTGGAGAGATGAAAGGTGGAAGACGGGAGATGGAGCGATGGAAGGTGGAGGTTGGAGGATGAAGGATGGAGGATGGATGTCGGAGGATGGAGGGGTGGAGGCTGAGCGACGATGATCCCTCCTACCCAACGCCCCCGAGATCGAAGAGGTCGAGGTAGTTATCCTCGAAATGACGCCGAATTAGGCGATGTTCTGCTGAAAGGAGACGCGGGTCCGCTCTCACGATGCGCTCCGATGCCTCGCGCGCCCGATCGAGGAGGACCCGATCCCTCATGGGGTCTGCCATCTCGAGCATCGGGACTCCACTCTGCCGGGTGCCAAAGAGCTCCCCGGGTCCCCGGAGTTCCAGGTCCACCTCAGAGATCCGGAAACCGTCGGTCGTCTCCTCCATTGTCTTGAGCCGCCGGACGGCCCGGTTCTCCTCTTCCTTCTGCTCGGCCGGGTCCAGTCCCTTCAGGGACCTATGGTAGAGCCCGACGTTCGAAATGAGGATGCAATAGGACTGGTCGGCCCCCCTCCCCACCCGTCCGCGCAGCTGATGGAGTTGGGAGAGACCGAATCGCTCGGCGTTCTCGATGACCATCACCGTGGCATTCGAGACGTCGATCCCGACCTCAATGACCGTGGTCGAAACCAGCACGTCCACGTCGCCTCCCTGGAACCGTCGCATGATGTCGTCCTTCTCGTCGGACGACATGCGGCCGTGGAGCAATCCGAGTCGAAGACCGCGGAGAGCCCCTTTCTGCAGGTCTTCGTAGGCTTCCGTCGCCGCTTTGAGGTCGACCTTCTCTGATTGCTCGATCAATGGAAAAACCACATAGGCCTGCCGACCCCGTCGGACCTCCGCGGTGATGAACTCAAAGACGCGTTCTTTCTGCTCTTCGGTGCGGATGGCGGTCCGGATCGGACGCCGGTCGGCTGGCAGTTCGTCGATCGTCGAAACGTCCAGAT
>CAYIHQ010000113.1:0-1068 GCA_964362905.1 uncultured Ignavibacteriaceae bacterium | reverse complement strand
GCCAGATCGCCGTACAACGACATCGCCAGCGTCCGCGGAATGGGGGTCGCGGTCATGACGAGGAGGTCGAGGTTCGCCCCTTTCCGCCGCAACGCGGCCCGCTGGGCGACGCCGAATCGGTGCTGCTCATCGATGACGGCAAGGCCGAGCCGGTCGAACTCCACCGATCCTTCGAGCAGCGCATGCGTACCCACAATGAGATGCGCCGTGCCACGACGAATGTCCTCGAGAACATCCCCTCGGAGCCGTTTTTTCTGTCCGCCCACAAGCAATCGGACGTTGATGCCGAGCCCGTCGGTCATGCGCCGCAGCGTCCGCGCGTGCTGGTCGGCGAGCACTTCGGTCGGCGCCATGAAGGCCGTTTGGGCCCCGTGGTCGATCGCGCGCAGGCACGCCAGGAGCGCGACCACCGTCTTGCCGCTTCCCACGTCGCCCTGCAGCAACCGGTTCATCGGCTTCGGAGCCCGCATGTCTGCCTCGATCTCCGCGCAGACACGCTCCTGCGCCCGGGTGAGGGTGAAGGGAAGCGACCCTCGCAGCCGGTCGTGCAGAGGCGCAGGTCCGTCGTACGCGGTACCACGCATGGCCGCCGTGGCGGACCTCCGCAGGTGCATCATCAACTGGAGAAAGAAGAACTCGTCGAACTTGAGGCGCGTGCGCGCCGTCTCCAAGTCCTGCCACGACCCCGGAAAGTGCACACGTTGCACCGCTTCCGGAAGCGGCAGAAGCCCTTCCGGACGGAGGACGGTCTCATCCAGGCGTTCTTGGACTGCTGCCTGGACCTTCGGAAGCGCGTTGCGAATGATGCGCCGGAAGCCGCGGCTGTCGAGCCCCGCCTGCGTCAGTTCGGCGGTGGATGAGTACTTCGGAATGATGGCGCCGGTATTAAAGAGCTTCCCCCAATCAGGTTCGTCCTCCTCGGAGCTGGCTAGCCGGTCGAACTGCGGATGGACGAACTGCGGCCGTCCGGTCTTGTCGAGTGCCGGGATTGCCGAGAGCGCGAGGACCTCTCCGTCGTCGAATGCGTCCTTGAGGTATCGATATCCTTCGAACCAGACGCACGTCAGC
>CAYIHQ010000112.1:0-7042 GCA_964362905.1 uncultured Ignavibacteriaceae bacterium | reverse complement strand
TACGAAACTGATGCAATTTCTATCCTAGGTGTTGCACTTGCTTATTGAACTCGCGTAAACGCTAAATGCGAAACAAATGGCCAAGCCCGACACGTTTCTGACCATTGCGGCTGAACGTGCCAAGCCAAATGTCCAAACGCCAAAAAAACGCCAGACCCCAAACCACTCAAACAAAGGTGATCCACTCTTCCCTCCGACATCTCAGCAACCTCCCACCTTCCTGACCCTTCCTCCTACCACCTACTCCCTTCATGTTCTTCGTGGATCCATTTTCTTCATCTTTCTATGTCACAGACGGCCATCCGGCCCCGTGACGTTGAAACGCATTCCGCACTGCATCGTGGATATTGGGGGGCAGCGGACCTTTTTCCAGGGCTGCGGCATTGGCCCGAAGATGATCAAGCCCGGATACTCCGGTGATCACTGCATCGATCCCCCACGTGAAAGCCGCAAATCGCAGAAAGATCTCCTCCGGCGCTGCATCAAGGTGAAGCCCCATCGCGTTCCATCGGTCCCAGTACGTTGCCGTGTCTTCGCCAGAGGGCCTCACGTAGTAAGTCCACGGAGCATTTGCCAGCGGACGTTTGGCGATGACGCCGAGTCCCCGGCCTTTCGCGCGGCCAAGTGTTCCGTGGAGAATGCGCTGGTCGCAGACGTTGAACGAGCACTGCATCGACCCGACTGGGCCCTCGTTGACGATCCAATCAAGGTCCTGATTGTCGCCCGAGTATGCGGCAACGCGCACCAGACCCATCTCCACCATGGCTTGCAACGCGTCGAGGAGTCCGTGGGAACGCACGACCTCGGCGGGAAAGGAATGCAAGTGAACGATGTCGATTCGGTCCGTGCGCATGGCCTGCAACGCCGCCTTGACGCCCGCGACCACGGCGTCATATGTAAGGTCCGGGATCCCCGGGATGCCATACCCGACCTTTGTGGAAAGCAATACCCGTGACCGTCGGCTGGCGAGGTGGCGTCCGATCCGTTCTTCGGCCGATCCGTAACTGCGGGCTGTGTCGATGAGTGTGACGCCCATGTCCACGGCACCGTGGAGGAGTCGCTCGGCGTCACGTTCTGAGATCTCCGTCCGGCCAAGTCGCCCTGTGCCGAGCCCGAGGATTGGTACGGTCAGTCCTGTCGATCCGAATGTGCGCTGTTCCATGTGGTCCTGAGCACCGATTCACAATTCACCCGTCGACTCGTCCCGACCCAGATCATCGGGACTTGCTCGGGGTGACTAATTGGAAACGTTTCACCTTTCACTTTTCACATTTCTCCGCTCTTCAGTCTCTCTTCTCCAAGGTGGATTGCGCCTGAAGGAGAAACGGAACAAGGCCGAGGAGAGCAGCGCACGCATGGCAGGGCTTGAGTGGAGTGAATGTTCCGCCCGTCTCTGGAAAGAGCATTACAAAGAGGCCCGGAGATTTACGAAGAAGAGAGCCACAGAGAGAGATATTTCTGGTTCTCCTGGGAGTATTGACTATCGCTGCGCGATAAAGTCATGGGCCTCCGGCTGTGGACCGGCGGGTCAAGCCTGGCGCAGCGAGGCCAGGTTCTCTTCGAGCTTTGCGATATTGCCTAACACGGATTCGCGCTTTTCCCGCTCCTTCTCTACAATATCCCGCGGGGCTCGCTGCACAAACGCGTCGTTCGTCAGTTTTTTCGCAATTCCTTCGGCCACCCCTCGGAGGCGGGCGATCTCCTTCTCGAGCCGGGCCCGTTCCGCACCGAAGTCGATGAGGCCGGCCAGGGGCACGTACAGCTCAGTTCCGTCCACCACCGACGATGCGGCCGGACTTGGCTTGCGGTCGGGAGAGATCAGCTCCACGCTCGAAGCCTTGATAAGACGGGAGATGTAGTGACGGTAGTTGACGATCGTCTGGCCGTGCTCGTCGTCGGCAACCACCTGCAGCATCAGCTCTTTGCCCGGGGGGAGGCCGTTCTCGCCGCGAATGGTGCGGACGGCTTCGATGACCCGTTGAACGAACGCCATGCGGCGCTCAGTGCTTTCCTCGATCCAGTCGTCGTCCACTGCAGGGAATGGAGACGAGATGAGCAGCGCCCCCTTGCGGTCCGCGATATGCTGCCACAGCTCTTCGGTGATGAAGGGCATGAACGGATGGAGCATCCGCAGTGCCTGGTCGAAGACCCACAGCGCGCGGGTCACCACCGCCTGTTTGATCTCCGCCGGCTCTTCGCCCGTGAAACGGGCCTTCACCAGCTCCACGTACCAATCGCAGAAGTCGTGCCAGACGAATCCGTACAGCAGCTTGCTGACCTCATTGACCCGGAACGCGCCCAGTTCGGCGTTGTAGTTCCGGATCGTCGATTGCAGCCGTGAAAGGATCCACCGGTCGGCGAGGTCCATCTTGTCCAGCGGCATCTCCTCGATGGACGGCAATCCGCCGCAGATCTCCTGCGCGTTCATCAGGAGGAATCGTCCGGCGTTCCACATCTTGTTGGCGAAGTTCCGTCCGATCTCGCATTTCTCGGTCGCAAACTGCACGTCCTGGCCGAGCGGAGCGAGGAATGCCATCGTATAGCGCAACGCGTCCGCACCGTACTCGTCGATGACGGCGAGCGGGTCGGGGGAATTGCCGAGCGACTTGCTCATCTTGCGACCCTGCGCGTCGCGGATGATGCTCGTGAAGTACACGTCGCGGAACGGCACGAGGTCTTCGTCCGTGTGTCGCGGCTTGCCGCGATGGTTCGGCATGTCGCGCATGAATTCCATGTTCGACATGATCATCCGCGCGACCCAGAAGAAAATGATGTCGGGCGCGGTGACGAGCGTATCCGTCGGATTGAAGTACCGCAGGTCTTCGTTGTCCTCCGGCCAGCCGAACACCGTCATCGGCCAGAGCCACGACGAGAACCAGGTGTCGAGCACATCCTCATCCTGGCGCAGGGGAACCTCGGGACTGACCTGAAGCTTCATGCGCGCCTCCGCCTCGTCGCGGGCCGCCGTGTAGCGCCCGTCCTCCAGGTAGTACACCGGAATGCGATGGCCCCACCACAACTGCCGGGAAATGCACCAGTCGCGGATGTTGTCCATCCAGTGCTCGTACACTTTCACCCACCGCTCCGGGTGGAACCGGATGGTACCATTCTTCACGACGCGCAACGCCGGCTTGGCCAACGGCTGCATGCGGACGAACCACTGGTCGGAGAGATACGGTTCGATGACCGTGTGACAGCGGTAGCACTTGCCGAGGCTGATCGTGCGCTTCTCGACCTTCTCGATAAATCCCTCGTTCTGCAGGTCTTCCACCAGCCGCTTGCGGCATTCGAACCGGTCCATCCCCTGGTACGCACTGGGGGCATGGTGGTTCATCTTACCGCTCGTCGTCATCACGTTGATGTGCGCGAGGCCGTGGCGTTGGCCGAGGAGGAAGTCGTTCGGGTCGTGCGCCGGGGTCACCTTCATGAACCCGGACCCGAACGAGATGTCGATGTAGTCGTCGGCGATGATGGGAAGGCGGCGTCCGACGATCGGCAGGATCGCGGTCCGTCCGATGAGGTGCTTGTACCGTTCATCCTTCGGATTGACGCACAACGCCGTATCGCCCAGCATGGTCTCGGGCCGCGTGGTCGCCACGGTGGCGACGTCGTTTGTCCCCTCGATGCGGTACCGGATATAGTAGAAGCTGCCCTCGGCTTCCGCGGTGTCCACTTCGTCGTCTGAGAGCGCCGTTTGATGGAACGGGCACCAATTGACGATGTATTTGCCGCGATAGATGAGTCCCTTGTCGAACATCCGGACGAACACCTCTTTCACGGCGTCCGAAAGCCCGTCGTCCATGGTGAACCGTTCGCGCTCCCAATCGGCGGAAATACCCAGCTTCCGCAGTTGACGGATGATGGTCTTGCCGTACTCTTCCCGCCACGCCCACACGCGTTCCACGAACTTCTCGCGCCCCATTTCGCGCCTGTCTACGCCCTCGCGCGCCAGCGCCCTTTCGACGACGTTCTGCGTGGCGATCCCGGCGTGGTCTGTGCCGGGCACCCAGCAGGCTTCGTAGCCCTGCATCCGCTTCCAACGGATGAGGATGTCCTGAATGGTATTGTTCAGGATGTGCCCCATCGTCAGAATGCCCGTGATATTGGGGGGCGGAATGACAATGGTGTAGGGCTTGCGGTCGGGCGTTGCCGAGGCGTGGAAGTGACGGCCGGCTTCCCAGGCCGCATACCAGCGGCCTTCTACGCTCTTGGGGTCGTATACTTTCGGGAGTTCGGGGGCTGACATGGCGACGCTCAAATTCACAGTAATGGTACACTGAGCGCAACAAAGAGCAATAGCCACAAAAAAGCACAAAATGCACAAGGGAGATTTTGTGCTTCTTGTGCCTCTTCGTGGCACCGCTGTTACAACAGAAGCATTTCCAATCTACTGAATCCTGCCGAAAGAATACAGGAACGGCCGGAGATCTCTCCCCGGCCGTTCGCTGGCTTCCTTGATGCTCTCGTCAGTGCTGTGGAAAGAAACGAGATTCCGAAGCGTCCCGCCTACGCATGATATCTGCGGATGGGCGGGCCGTTCGGAATGACGAAGGGGCTCCCCTCTGTCATTCCGAGTCGGCGTCTCTCTGATCGCCATTCATCGCGAGCCGGATTCGGAATCTCCCTTTTCTTCAAGCGCTCATATGCGACTCAGTACTGCCTGCAGGTGACTCTAGTCCTTTGCAATTCCGAGTTCCACTCCTGAAAGTTTCCCTGCCGACCGGTAGACGCGTTGCGTCGTTTTGCGGAAGTCGCTGTCCTTTGCCTTGTAGACGTCCATGAATACGCCGGGGTTGCGGTCGATCTTGGGGAACCAGGAGCTCTGTACCTGCACCATGATCCGATGTCCCTTCTTGAAGCGATGGAAGACGTCCTGCAGGTCGTACGTCACGGCAGTCGGCGCATTCGGCTTGAACGGCTCTGGCCTGGCGAGGGAGTGGCGGAATTTTCCGCGCAGCACATCGCCCCGCACCATCATCTGGTATCCCTCCATCCGCACACCGCGCGCCAGGGTGTTTCGGGGTGTCGTCGTCGTGTCTGGAAACACGTCGATCACCTTCACCACCCAGTCGCAGTCCGTGCCCGACGTGGATGCCGTCAATCGCACGGTGATCGGACCCGCGACCGTCACGTCTTCCGTCAGGATGTCGCTCTGATACGTGAGCACGTCCGGACGTCGTGACGCGAAACGCTGGTCCCCCAGCATGTAGGCGGGATTGTACCAGGGCCGCACTTCTTCCGTGTAGGGAACCGGCTTCGCGGGGTCGTTCACATACTCGTCGTACACATCCTTCCGCGCCGTGGGTTTGTTCCACGACAAAGACCCGTTCTCTCCAAGATACAGCACACGTTTCTCGAGTCCTCGTGGGGGCCACTGATCGAGTTGGCGCCATTCGTTCTGCCCGGTCATGAACACGGTTGCCTCCGCTAGCTGCGGGGCCGGAGCTCCATCCAGCTCGTGGTCGAAGTACGGCCCGATGACATTCTTCGTGAACCACTCGGTCGTGACCGACCCGAACTTCATGTCGCCGAGGGAATCGAGGCCGGGCACCTGCCACCAGCCATGCGCCCACGGACCCATCACCAACCGAATGTTATTGTTTGCGTTGCTTGAGTTCGCTGTCTGGTAACTGTGGAGGGCGCCGTACAGATTCTCCGCATCGAACCATCCCCCCACGACAAGAACAGCAGGAGTGAGGTTCTTCAAATGCGGCAGGACGGAGCGTTCTGCCCAAAAGTTGTCCCACGTGCCGTGCGCCGTGATCTCGTTCCAGAATGCGACAGAATCGTGCAGATACCGGGAATTGAAATTCGGCAATGCGCCCCCGTCGAGGAAGAATCGGTATCCGTCGGGATGCGGCAGTTGGAAGCGCCGCGGATACTGCTTCAACGGTTCCGTTCGGGGCCAGCCGAAGTTGGCATAGAATTGGAACGCGTGCGAGAGGAGGAATGCGCCGTTGTGGAAGAAGTCATCGCCCGCCATCCACTGCGACACGGGCGCTTGCGGCGATGTGGCCTTCATGGCCGGGTGGGCGTTGATCGTTCCCATCCAGGCGTAGAATCCAGGGTAGGAGATCCCGTGGATGCCGACGCGGCCGTTGTTCCCGACGACATTCTTCACGAGCCAATCCACCGTGTCGTACGTATCCGTGGTCTCGTCGATATCTTTCGGCCCGGAGCGTTTCGTCGTCACCGGACGAACATCCATAAATTCACCCTCCGACATGAATCGTCCCCGGACATCTTGTGAGACGAGGATGTAGCTTCGCTCCGCATAGTACTGGCCTTGCACGCCCAGGAATCGGGGGAAGTTCTCTTCTCCGTACGGCTGGCACGAGTAGGGTGTGCGCATGAGCAGGATGGGATGGGGGCGCGATGTATCCTTGGGCGCGTAGATGGCAGTGAACAGCTTCACGCCGTCGCGCATCGTGGTCATTACTTCTTTTTTGGTGTACGCGTCCTTCATGTCGAAGGCCGCCTGGGCCCCGGCCGAAGACACGAAAAGAACAACGAGGAGAACGGATGCGAGTGTACGGTGTTGCATGGGGACCTCTGCGGGATGAGAGAGATACGTTCTAAGGACGGACGATGGAGCCGTGCCAGACCGCTTCATTGTCCATTCGGTCACGGACCCGGATCTCGACGCGATGGCGGCCACGGGAGAGGTCGATCCGCTCGGAGACCATGATGCGGCGGCGTTCGGGATCGTAGGCGGCAATGACAGGCTGATCGTCGACGGTGACGCGGATCGTCGATGAAGCAACACCCGATCGGTTGTCCCGGATACGGAAGTCCAGATTCAGGGTTGCGTTGCGATAGGAGAGTGACCGTCGCTCGAGACGGGGAGGAGTCTCGTCTTCGAGCACAAGGAAGGTGCCGAGGAATCGTGTCACGCGCCCCTCGAGCCGCGCGCGGCCATACGCTTCGCGCCAATCCAGCAACTGGAGGTCCCCGTCGGAGATCACGAACAACCCGCTCCGATTTGCCCGTAGTTCCGTCGGCACTGCCATCTCGACGGTGGCACCCTGGTCGAGCAGGATAT
>CAYIHQ010000111.1:6325-7154 GCA_964362905.1 uncultured Ignavibacteriaceae bacterium | reverse complement strand
CGGAAGTCAGAAGTCAGTCGTCAGTAGTTAGACTGAAGCACAGTGGCCAGCCGTTCCATAGGGATGTTCTCGCCGACCTGCACCGCTGTTGGAGACGAGCACGATATATCACAACGCGCACAGAATTTCCCTCCTCTCAATTCTTCTCCACCTTCACTGCCACGACAGTCAGGTCGTCGGAAGGCGCCGCATTGCCGGTGAATGCCTGGACGTCCAACAGGACTCCGTCCACGATCGCGCGGGACCGTTCTGCGGCGTGATGCAGAAGGTACGCATGCAGCCGCCCCTCGCCATACTGCTCCCCACTCTTCGACGTCGCTTCCGTCAATCCATCCGTGAAGAAGAATACCAGGTCGCCAGGCTTCAGTGCCTGTTTTCGCTTCGGGTACCGCACACCATCCTTGAGGCCGAGCGGGAACCGCACGCCTTCGATCTTTAGCGGCGTCGCCCTGCCTCCCCGCACAAGCAGAGGCGGTGTTTGTCCTGCGTTCGAGATGGTCAGGGTCCGCCGTTTCCCTTTCGCCTCCAGCACCGCCATCACCATCGCCGTGAACACGCGCTTGTCGGACCGCGCATGGAGGGGCGTGTTGATGGCATCCAGGATCTCACTCGGGGACGTGGAGCGTTCCGCCGCCTCGTAGAGCATTCCACTGGTCATCAGGGCCGTCATCGCGGCCTTCATGGCTTTTCCAGACACATCCGCAACCGCGATGCCAACTCTGGCCTCCTGCTTGTCGAAGTGCAGGTAGGCATAGAAGTCGCCGCCAACCTCATTCGCCGGACGGCAAAGTCCCGCGATGTCAAACCCGGGGGTCTTTGGATCCTCCGA
>CAYIHQ010000111.1:0-6315 GCA_964362905.1 uncultured Ignavibacteriaceae bacterium | reverse complement strand
GGTCCAGCTGCATCTGCCGAGCCGTATTCAGTTCGGTCTCGAGCCGCGTGCGCTGCTCCACGGCCTCGCGTTGTTCCCTCAGGAATCCGTTGATGAACAACACGCCGCCGACCATACCGTTTGAGGTCCAGAAGACGACAGGCGAGACGAGCACGTTCGCCTCGACGAAGGCCACCACCATCACCACTGCCAGCGCGGCATGCGCCAGCAACAGCATCCAGAGCGCCCCCATCGCGCGGAAGCGAAGGAACAGGAAGAACGCCAGGAACTGAAACGCCGCCAGCATCGCCGCATACGCCCACGCCGGCACGAACCGGGCCCCAAGCCCGTGACGGGCGTTCACCACTTCCGTCGCCAGACAGATGGCCACGTGATTGCCGTAGTACGGTTCCGACTGCGGCAGGGCGTCGATGATGACCCGGCGACCCTTGAGGCGCGCCAGCGACGGGTGCGCCGACTCATCCGCCGCCACGACCGTCCGTCGATCCCGGTCATACACGTACTTGTAGATGGTCTGCGACTCGTTCGACTGCGGGTCGTATTCAACGGTCCAGGACGATCCTGACGTCTGCGCGCCAACGCGCATCGCATCGAATCCCCCCCTCCTCCCCAGCGCTGGATGCGCGATTGGTGCAGGTTGATAAGGTGCCGGTCGACGGAACCCACGGGTTCTGGGGTCACACCGGCCCGATGATAGAGATACGTCAGGATGTCCTCCCCCAGATCCTGCAGCCGCAGCGCATACAGGACGAACGACCGGTCGTCCCCCACCTGGAGACGGAACGGATTGACACGGATGGCGATCCGCAAAGATTCCGGCGGGATGATTTGAAGCTCTGGCGGGACGTACCCGGTGTAACCGACCGCCAATTGGATCCCCGCAGGAGGCGCCTTCACGATCGGCTCGATGCCGTGCCACGACACTCCATAGACCCCGTCGCGGGTTCCGGGCGTCCCCTGGACCAGCACGATGATGTCTTCGGGCTGATAGTCGGCCAGCGCAAGTGCCACTTCAGGCAAGTAACCACGGTCCACCACGTCCTCTTCGACGAAGACGGTCGTGAACTCGTTGTCGGGCGTCTCGATCTCCCCTCGGTACGACAGCATGGTCGGCTGCCACATGGCATTGATGTAGATCGAGATCTCGTCGTACATCATCGGCAGAACGAGCAGCATGGCCGGGATGAACGCAAGCGTGAAGACGATCCCTTTCCGAATCTTCAGGGAACGGACGGATCGAACGCTGAGGCCGATGAACGTGCTCAGGACGAGCAGAATGCTCAGCACGATAGGGACGATAGTAGTGTTGAGATGCAGCGCCCGATCGATAGACAAGGACAGGTGACTGCCCCAGAGCGCCTCCAGGAGGAGATGACCGGTGGCGAAGCCGGCGAGAGCAGAGGCAATACCAACGATGGCAACGGTGGCGCGCGCCGTGGGGGAGTGGTCCCTTAGGTCCTTGATGTATCCGGCGCGCCTTAAGAGTGCGGCAAGAAGAAAGAACGCTCCGACAATGCTCAGGTTGGTCGTGAGGGCGACAAGGAGCAGCCGGAGCGAGTCGCCGCTCCCCCCGACCACCCGGGCCGCAGAAAGGTTGATGAGCCAGAGGAGCACCCCAAGGAAGACTGCGACCGAAGACCACAGAAGAGCGGAACGGTTGGATTCCATTGAACCTCCGGCGGGTGGATGTGGCAATGATCGGAGATAGTCGGTCGGAAGGCAAGGCATCGAGTTCCCCGAATGAACAACGCGGGTTCTATCGACCCGCTGGCGACCCATGCTCCGTCCGATCTACCCCGATGGTACCTGCGAGAAAGAGGTTCAGGCAGGGCTCTTTCGCAGTGTCAGCCTGAGCATCCCAGCAAGGCCCAGAGAGACGGCGAGTGCGGATCCCAGCAGGCCGAAGGAGAGCGACGAGAGTTCGCGGTCTTCGACAGCTTCCTGTGCTTCTTCTGCCATCTCTTCGCCCCGTTCGACGACAGCTTCACGCACTGAGTCTGCCTGGTCCAGGTATCCCACGAATCCGATCGAATTGGGCAGAACGAGCGCGACGATCGTGTAGAAGACGAAGCGCTTGATCAGGCGAACGAAGAACAGCATGATCGAGCCGGCAAGCATAAGGGCGAGCGTCGCGATGAGGATCGGGTCGCCGTAGGCGCCGGAGTCGGCGTAGAGGTTTTTGAGTCCGTCTATGATATCCATTGTTGCCTCTTGGGTTGTTCATTCGACCACCCCTTATCTCCCCTCCTCGTTCAATGAACGATCACGGAAGAGGAGGGGAAAGTTGAGTTCGCCCTTTGGATCACTGTTCTTCGTGTCCAACAGCGCGCACCATACACACGTGTGCGGAAATCGTGCCTACCCCCGTCCTGGCCGCTGTTGGACAAGAACAACCGCGACATCAACGCGAACAACGCTTCCCCGCCACTTTCTTTCCCAAAGAAAGCGGCAACGTCACGGGAATCAACCCAGACCCCGAATTGCAGCCTTCACAACTGATCCAGCAGTTTCATCAAATTCCGTTTTGCCCGATGTTTCGTCCGAAGATATTCAAGGAACTTCACCCACGCCCCGGCGCCCGCGCTCCGGTTGAGCACCGGCCGGATGCGCCGCAGGAGTTGCACTGCATACTGGTAGGATCGGTTGTCCGCGATGCGCAACGTCTCGTCGATCGCCTCCCGATACAACCTGACGGCATCTTCAGGATGTGTTCGTCCGCGTGCGGCGGCAAGGGCCAGACGCACGCCCTCTTCCAGAGCCGCATTTCCCCCTGCGTTCCACGCCTCTTCTATCTCGCCCTCGAGAAGATGAAGCTTCACGAGGAGTGATTTGCTGTAGATGTCTCGGCTCGCCCGATTCCGAAGATTCTCAAATGCCTTCCGTTTCCATGTGGGCCATTGCTTCCCGCGTTCGGCTATTGAGTGAAGGGTCTTGTAGTCGCTCTCGCTCGGAGAATCCTCGAAATTCCTCCACGCCAAATGGACCGCCTCGTCCACACGCCCCCGCGACAGGTACTCCTTGATGACGAATGATCTCACGCGGTCGTCGGTGTTCTTGGGGAAAGCGCCCAATCCCCGTTCCGCCCACGTCAGCGCGTCATCCGCTCTGCCAGCTTTGCGAATGCGCTCGGCGATCTCCAGGAAGTGGTACGCGCTGGACAGATCGCGGGACATGACCTCAACGAGATCGTCGACGCTCCCTTTCCGGCGGGCGATGCTCTCCATGATCCGCGTGATCCGGAAGCGATCACCTCTGTACCCTGCATCTTCATTATCGCCGGGACGAAGCGGAGGAATCTTTGCCCATCGTTTTTCGGCCAGCGTTTCGTAAACCTTGCGCCCCTCGTTGCCGAGCACACTCCAATAGCGATCATAGGAATCGAGGAACGTCTCCCATTCCTCGTGCAACTCCAGTTCGAAGAGTCGTTTGGCGAGCCTTTTCGGTTCTGGACGTGCCTCCTTGCATGCCGCCAGATGCAGCTCTGCGACCCTGTGGAGAACTCCACCCAGCAGACCGTCCGAATCGTCCGATAGTTCGATCGCCTTGCCGACCCGTTCAGCCGCATATTCAGCAAGCGCGACCGCCTCCGCAGCCCGATCGGACGAAAGCCACTCTGCCAGTTCCTCCACGACTTCTGAGATGCCTCTGGCAAAATCGGGCATATAACGCCACTCGACAAACCCATGCGGATAGGTCGCGACCTTCAGGTCCTTCTTCCAAGCCAGGGCGTAGTTGGATACGTCCCCTGCGCTCCTCAAAATCTCCCGTCGCACTCGGTTATCCTTCTCCGCCGACCGAAGCACGAGTTGTTCCAGGTCTTTCCGTTCGAGAGCTCGGACATGCGCACGCAGTCCCTCTCCATCGGCCATGTCGTCGCGGTGTGAAGGTGACTCGTTCTCGGTTGCACCACGGGCGGACCACTGGAGCGCGACGGCGATGCAGTGCTTGCAGAACTCGTCGGCCAGACCGATAGGGCACGTGCAATGGTATCGGAGCCGGCGGCCCTCCATCCAGAGGCGGACCGTGTACGCGCGCGTTCCATGCACGGTGGCCGTGATTCCGTCCCGCTCAAAGATGTCTCCCACACGACCTTCGTCGGCGTAGTTCTGTCCGCGCTCGTAGTAAGCGGTTTCTTCGACCGCCCTCAGGGCTTTCGAAACGGCCGCCGGGAGTTTTGGTCCGGCGTTTGTTTTCGGTGGTTTCGATGAATCGCGGGCGCTTACCATTTCAACACTCCGGGCGCGTAGGTCCGTATCTTCCTCGACGGCGTTCCCAAAATGCTACGCGAGCCAGTGCTGAACAGGCTTGCGAAGGAACTCTTCCACTGCGATCCCGTCGCCTCCGACCAGGAGCGTTCGTTTGGGCCGGAACGCGACGGTGAAGGCAGCCATGCCGGGCAACGCCTCCCGCGGGTGTCCGCTCTTCACTTCGATCACGGTCAGCGAACGTCCGGAGCGCACGACAAAGTCCACCTCGGCGATGCCTTCCCTCCAATAGAACAGCTCACACTCCCCCGCGGCGGCGGCGTTGAGCAGATGGGCTCCAACGGCAGATTCGACAAGACGGCCCCAGAACGTCGCATCCTTGCGGGCCTCTGCGGGCGTCAGGCCGGACTGCGCCGTCATGAGTGCGGTGTTGAACACCTGCAGTTTCGGGCTGGAGCCCCTGGTACGGGCTCCGTCCTTCGCAAATTTCTGTAGTCCGGCAACCATGCCGGCCCCCGCAAGGAGGTTGAGGTAGTGGGCGAGTGTAGTCGTATTGCCGGCGTCCTGCAGTTGTCCCAGCATTTTCGTGTAGGAAAGGACCTGGCCGGAGTAGCGACAGGAGAGTTCGAACAAGCGGCGGAGGAGTGCCGGTTTATCCACGCGCGACAGGAGGAGCACGTCCCGAGACACGGTCGTTTCGATGAGGGAATCGAGAATGTACCGCGACCATCGATGGTGGTCGTCCACGAGAGGGGCTGCGCCCGGGTAGCCGCCGAAGAGGAGGAACTGCTCGAGCGACCATCCGAAGGCTTCGCGCATCTCTGCGTAGAACCAGTGCGGGAGGTGGAGGATCTCGAACCGTCCGGCCAGGTTCTCTGACAGGCCGCGCGCGACGTGGAGTGGTGCGGAGCCGAGGAGGACGACCTTGAGCGGCAGTCGTGACCGGGAGTCCTCGTCCCAGAGGCGCTTGACGGATTCGGACCAGCCGGAGATCTTCTGGACCTCGTCGACGACGAGCAGCGCTCCGGTCCGTTTGTGTTCGCCGGCCAGCAGACGGGCGGCTTCCCACTGTTGGCCGAGCCAGGCAGTACCTTGCAGGGTCGGCTCGTCGGCACTGACGAAGCGGCAGGGGATCTTCGATCGCTCCGCCACCTGTTGCACCAGTGTGGTCTTGCCCACTTGGCGGGGACCGGTCACAGCCTGGATGAAGCGCCTCGATTCCCGAAGGCGTTTGATGAGCTCTGTGCTCTGGGGACGAATGAAGGTCAAGGCATTTTACTCAATACGTTGAGTAAACATACTCAGTATGACGAGTAAATGTCAAGGGGAATTCATCACGCAGTGCGTGACGGATCGGGAGGGAATTCCCGGGCGGTGTGTCGGAAATCGGACAGATGGATTGAGGATCGGGGAATTGGATCGCTGGAGGAGTCGATGCGGGGCGCAACCCGTGCCCCTGTCATTGCGAGGAGGCGCGAAGCGCCGACGTGGCAATCCGCTAACCATGATCTTCTCTAGAACCCTCCTGCCCCCACTCCCCCGCCGGCTCTGCGTTTACGTGGGGTCGCGCGGAGAGCGCAGTTAGCGGTTCGCCCCGACCTCGCGAACGCTCGGTCGAGGGCAGGCTTCGTCGTCCGTCAACTTTTCAGCCAAAGAGGTCAATCCGGAGAGGAACAGGTACCCGACGGCAAACCGGGCGCTCTCCGTGGATGCGAGCATCTCCCGGAGATGGTCCACCAGCTTCTCGGACCTGTTATCGATGATGTCGTGAGTGGCCATAGTTGGGTCGAAGATCGTGCTTACGCTTTAGCCAGAGATCTACGATGCGAATCTCCGATGGTCTTCATAAACTCTCGCGGGAGTTCGGCTGTCGCTGCAAATGTGGGCCACCGGCCGACTGCGTCTCCCACTTCCTCGATCAGGTGTTCAGCGCTCTTGATGCCGTATTCTCGCGCCGGCACGAGCAGATCTTCCCTCGAGAACCCATCCCGTTTGCCATTGACGCTCAGCTGGTGACGGGCCGTCCATTCTCCCGCAGGATTGTAGGCCCAGATGATATCGTAGGCCGGGGCCAAGCGCCACATGCCTCCCTGATCCATCAAGAACGAAA
>CAYIHQ010000110.1:0-7161 GCA_964362905.1 uncultured Ignavibacteriaceae bacterium | reverse complement strand
ACAAACCCACCTCATTCCGGCAATTGGTTGATGGCTTCAGGGAATACAAAGAGAATATATAACGAAGAACGATCGACACTCTCACTCCCACGGACGATGGCTGCCACACGCACAGATCAGGACCTGCAGAAACACGCTTCCCTTGTGGAAGAGCTGGTGGGATTGATGACACATGAGGGGTTCACCGTCAGCGGTGCGGACGGCGTTGCGGGGTACGCTCCGCCCGTCGAACTCACGAACGACGGTTACGGCGACCAGCAGGACAAGGCGCCGGACGTCTACGCCTACGACCCAACGAGGAAGTGCTATGTGATCGGAGAAGCGAAAACGGGCGCCGGCGACATTGAAACCGATCATGCGTTGACACAGTGGAACGTGTTCCTCGACCAGGTCCATCCCCGGACCGGCGCTCCCACGCTCCTCTATGTCATTCTCCCCTCACGACAGGTTCCGGTCTTCCAAGCGCTCATCACGCACTACATCCATCGTGACTACTGGCACCGGATCGTGGTGGTGAGTTCCAGCCGGGTCGCGGAATAGAATCCAAAGACAGAAGAATTACCGCCAAGCACACCAAGGACGCCAAGGACGCCAAGAACGCAAAGTAGGAGGTGAGATGGAACCCTTGGCGTTCTCCGCGTTCTTGGCGGAAAAGCAGTTCGCTTCACCCGCGCCTCAGGTGTGCGAATTTCAGGATGAGGCTCTTGAGCCCCGCGTCGTCGAAGTCGACGACCGCCTTCCGATTGTCACCCGTCCCCGTCACGTCGACGACCTTGCCCCGGCCGAAGACCTCGTGGCGCACCATCATCCCCTTCTTCAGCGTCAACACCTCCTGCGATTCCGATTCGTAGTCGGGCAATGTGTCAGCCGTAAACCCGTCGTCCTGTTCTCGCTTCGGCCGTGGACGCGCGTCGATCGCGGGGCGTCGAAACGTTGGAACGCGAGACACAGAGCGCGGAACCCGCGGCGCTACGTGGACAATGTGGTCCTCTCCCAATTCTCCGAGGAACCGGGAAGCGGTCTGATACGAGGCCTCACCGAAACGGTATCGCATCTGCACGTGCGTCAGGTAGAGGCGTTGCTCGGCACGCGTCATACCCACATAGAATAACCTGCGTTCCTCCTCCACGTCATATCCGTCCGCCTGCGAGGAATAGAACGGCAGAAGCCCCTCCTCAAGGCCGGCGACACATACCACCGAGAACTCCAATCCCTTCGACGCATGCAGCGTCATGAGCGTGACCGCGTTCGCCGTGCCTTCCCATCGATCGATGTCCGCCACCAATGAAACCTCCTCGAGGAAGGCCTCCAGGGTCGCTTCGCTCCCCTGCTGGGAAAATTCCGTGAGGGCAGACAACAACTCCTGAACGTTCTCCCAGCGTGCCAGCGCCTCCGGAGTCCGCTCTTCCTTGAAGGCCGTGAGAAAGCCCAGTTCGTCCACCAACGCCCTCGGCCATTCACTCAAGGACATGGTGCCACGGAGCTGACGGTATTTTTCGAGCAAGGAACGGAACTGGCGCAGGTTGGACCGCGCCCGGTCGTTGAGGTCGGTCATCTCACCGCTGAGGCTCAGGGCATCGAATAGAGAAAGGGCCCTTGTCGCGGCGAATGCCTTCAGGCGGTCGACGGTCGTGTCACCAATGCCCCGAACCGGCGTGTTGATGACCCGAAGGATGCTCGCCTCGTCCAGAGGGTTGACCAGCACGCGGAGATAGGCCACGACATCCTTGATCTCTTTGCGCTCGTAGAATCGGATGCCGCCGACGATGACATACGGAATGCCCGTGCGCCGCAATGCGTCTTCCAATGCGCGAGATTGGGCGTTCGTCCGGTACAGGACTGCGATGTCCTTCAGGTCCGCCTTTCGACGCCCCACCTCCTCCTGGACAACGTGAACGATGCGGAGGGCTTCATCCTGGTCATCCGTGCACTGCACGACGGTGACGGGATCTCCCTGAGGATTGTCCGTCCAGAGGTGTTTCTTGAGCCGGTTGGCGTTGTGTCCGATCACGCTATCCGCGACGCCGATGATGCTTTTCGTGGAACGGTAGTTCTGTTCCAACCGAAATGTCTGGCAATCGGGGTAGTCCTTGGCGAAATCGAGGATGTTGCGGATTTCCGCCCCCCGGAAGGAATAGATGCTCTGAGCGTCGTCGCCAACCACGCAGACATTGTGATTCCGGTCGCCCAGCAACCGCATCACGCGGTATTGGGCTCGGTTCGTATCCTGGAATTCGTCGACGAGGACGAATGCAAATCGGTACTGGTATTTCTCCAGCACCTTCGGATGTTTTTCAAACAGTTCGATCGGTTTCAGGAGCAGGTCGTCAAAATCCATGGCATTGCTGCGCCGGAGGGCTTTGTCGTACTCCACATAGACGCGGGCAGACTGCTCTTCAAGGATGTCCCGGCTGTGTTCCAGCGCCTCCGCGGGACTCAGCATCTGGTTCTTGGCGTACGAAATGCGCGACCGGATCGCCGATGGATTGTATTGCTGGGTGGACAGCTTCAGGCGTTCCATGGCGCCTTTGACGGCCACCAGAGAATCGTCCGAATCATAGATCGTGTAGGAGTTCGTGTAGCCGAGCAGAGCGCCTTCTTTCCGCAGGATGCGGGCGAACATGGAGTGAAAGGTCCCCATCCAGAGGTCGTGGGCCTTCTCCCCCGCGAGGGAGCCGATCCGGGACCTCATTTCGCCCGCGGCTTTGTTGGTGAACGTGAGCGCCAGAATGGAGGACGGCGGCACCCCCGAAGTCATGAGGTGGGCGATGCGATACGTGAGGACGCGCGTCTTGCCGCTGCCCGCCCCGGCAATGATCATGACGGGGCCGTTGACGGCGCGAACGGCGTCTTGCTGCGCGGGATTCAGGTCGCTGAGAAAGGACACGTACGACTGTGGTTTGATGAAGCGTGAGAGCGCGGGGGAGGAATCGCCACAGCCCACGGTGAGGGCTCGGCGAGAGAAATCACGGACCACAAACCTGCCTGCCGGTTTACCCGCCGTCTTGTTGGGCGGGCAGGCAGGAAGGCACAGTCAAGGTACCACAAAAAGAAAAGGCCGGCAAGTTCCGCCGGCCAACAATCAACGGACACCGATGCTCTCACAGAAGCAACGCGCCTTCAAGGCGCAGGAGGAACTCCTTCGTTTTCACTCCCGCCGCATAGCCGACGAGCCGGCTGTCGCTTCCGATGACCCGGTGACATGGGATGATGATGGGGAGCGGATTGGCGCCATTCGCACGACCGACGGACTGATAGGCGCCGGGCTTACCGATGCGCTTGGACAACTCCTTGTAGGTGATCGTGGTTCCATAACGCACTTTCCGCAATTCACGCCACACCTGCTTCTGGAATGCGGTCCCAATGGGGTCCAACCGCGCGTGGAACCGCACGAGTCCGCGGGAAAAATATCGGTTCAGTTCTTCGGCGACGCGGCGATGTCGCTTCGGATCCTCGGCGATCGAACCCAGTCCGGCATGTTTTTCCAGCCAGTTCATGAACTCGCGCTTGGACTGTCCCGGAATGGTGATCTTGCAGACGCCTTTGTCGGTCGAAGCGATGAAGACCGTACCAATGTGCGTCGTATGTGAGGACCAAACGAAGTTGTGCATGACCGTTGCTGAGTCGAACTGGCTAGAAGTGGTCTCAATAATCGATCATCGTCGCCCCTGCCTACCGGTCGATAGACCCGCCGTTCTTTGGAGGGCAGGCAGGCCCGAATGCTGGCGCCTGGCCCGGCATATCTTAGGCCGGGCTCGGGGGCCCCGCAGTTGAGAAGACGCGGTTCTCTCGCAGAAACGAGTGGATGGCCGCAGAAGGATTGTCGGTGCGACGGGAAGCCATGCGCCTGAACGGTTGATCGTGAGGATGGTGCCGAGAAGGGAGAAACCTAGCGATTTGGGTCCGGAAACGCAACCATCATTCAGAAGGTGGCGCGTGCTTCGGCTCGGGCGGTATGGATCAGTGGTCCCGTCCCCTCCTGACGCCCAAAATACCCGAGGGACAGTTGGATGAGGGATGTGACCTGCAGGTCGGCAGACAGCCGCCAGAGCCAGGAATGCCCGACGGCCTTTCCGTCCGTGAGTTCAAATGGACTGAGCGCAGGGACAATTCCCGTCGACGACGTTACACGCGCCTCTTCACGGCGCACTTCGGCCCGCATCTGGCCCGACATGGGAATTCCATAGACGACCCGTACCGCTTGCTCGTTCAATGCCGCCTCGACCGACCGGCCAGCTCGACGATCCGTCACGGTCGACGCACCCAGCGACCATCCCGCCTCCCATCGTCGTTCGATGCGATACGAGAAGTCCGTCATCCCACCAACACCGGTCAGGTCGCGCTCGCGCGGATTCCCTGCCGCCGACAGGAGCCGATCCCGCCTGCCCCAGAGGTCCGTTTGATTGCCGATCTCAGCGGTCCAACGGCTCCGAAGTCGGACGGAGCGTTCATTGCCATACATCCGCTCGGGGGCGGTGACGAATTGCGTGAGTCCCCGACGCTCACCGACGCGCAGGCGCAGAGAGAACTCTTGATCTCCTTCGAAGACATGGAGGTCCTGCGTGATCGTTTGCGCACCGCTGAGGGTCGTCGCACTCGCAAGAAATGTTCCGAGGCGAAGGCCGTAGACGTTTGCGGCGGACGGGTCAGAACTGCGTTCTTCGACTCGCACGAGTGTCTCCGAAGAAAGCGCTCGCCAAAACCCACTCCCTGTGCCATCGGCGCCACGTCCTCCATTCCAGCGCACACGCACAGACGCTTTCACGTCGTTGACGGGAACAAGGGTCTCACCGGGAAGGAGCAGGGCCACATAGTCACCGTCGAACCGGACGAGTTCATATTCCGCCTCATCGGCAATGCCGTTTCCGTTCGTGTCGCCGATATGCCGGTAGTTGCCGGTGCCCCGAGCGACCCGGACAAACACCCGCTCGAGTCGAGCCGAACGTTGATTGGAGAACTCATACAGAACATCTCCTTCCGTCGAACGGCGAGGCGTGGCGAAACGGGTGTGGGACCGCACAAGCACGGTCGTGGCATCTCCGTTTCCCCGACGGCGGAAATCTTCCGTGAAGGCCGTGCGACGGACATTCAACGCCAGGGAGGATTGAATCGACTCGATCGGACGCACGTCTGCGGTGTACGCCTGCGTCCATGCATTGAAGGCGCGACCCCGAATGCCGAGGAGCGTACTGTCTTCAGTCCGGATCTGCCATTCTGCCGCAGCCGAGAATGCACGGCCCGCCTCCCATGCAATGCGGGGCGTCCATTCCAGGGTCCGAAAGCTCCCGGACACGAGCGAATCCGAACCTCGAGGACGGTCACTGCGGTCTTCGAGCGTCAGGCGGACGGACGGTCGCACATTCCCTATCGGCACCTCGGCGAAGGCACCTTGACGCCGCCAGGACGACGACGTCGCAACGGCGACCAGATCTCTTCGTACGGTCTCCGTCTCAACTGAAAATTGCGTTCCGGCCGAATCCGAGACAGCCACATTCCCCCCCGCCCGACGGGATGAGACCTCCCCCGGTCGATCCCCCGTTCCTATGAACCCACCGGACCGAAGCCAGGACCTCGGCTGATAGGATAGTCGTGCCTCGCGTCGTGTTTCCTCCGCCACGCGCACCGACGGCAAGTCCCACGTGCGTTCGTACTCGGCCGGATCGATGCGATCCGGAGCGACAAAACTCGAGGAAAGGTTGCGCTGCGACAGCGAGAGGACCACCTCGCCCAGGTCGAACGAACCTACGCGGACGCGGCTCGGAGCAAGTTCGATTCCCAGGATCTGCGCTGACCCCGAACTGCCTGCGTCGTCCAGCGTGGAGAGTCGGTTCCGGTCCAGCAAGCTTCCCCCCAGGTCTGCCAGGATCGACAAGGCTGGAAGCGGCCGCACCCGGATCGTGGCGTGCGCCGAGCGTTGGAGTTGTGGAATGGGGATGAACTGCACCGGCAGATACGTGCCCGCACCCAATCCCGCAAACCGGTATTCCCCCGCGCTCACGCGGGCATATCCAGCAGAATCTGAAGGCATGCGTTCCACAGGCGCGAAACTGACCGTGTAGAATGCCTGCGGGTCACCCGGCGCATACCGGTAGATCGCGACGGTCCGGCCCTGCAGGAGTGAGTCCACCCGAGTGTACTGTCCGGCCCCCCGGCCCGTCGTGGTGTCGCTGCCCATGTTTCGGACGGAGGACAACGAAGCCCGCAGACGGTCGGCTCCGCTCGACCGCAGCAGCGAGCGAAGATTCTCATCGAGCGTAAAATCGAGTGGCGCATCGGGATCATCCGCTTCCTGCAAGATCCCCGAATGGACGACCACGGAGCTGTCTCCCCACATCGCATCGATCGTCGCGCCGAGTGCGTTGCGCGCATATTGTCGGTCGGCGTACTCAAAATCGACGACGATGCGGGAGGCGGACGTGATCCGTCGACGACCCGTGAACAGGACCTCCCCCGCCGCATAGTCGATGACGTAATCCTGTACTTCTCCCCGCACCATCGGTTCGCCGTTGATCGTGACCCGTTCCGAGCCCGCGATGACGATCAGTCTCGATTCGCCGTTCTTGCCAACGAGCCGGTACGGACCCTGGTTGCCGTCGCTCCCCTGGAAGCGGTTCGTATGGAACTTGCCTCGCGCGCTGGCTCCGACGATTCCGACGGTGGTCTGCAACCCGATCGCCGAAACCTGCCATCCCCGCACGGAGGCCTGAACACCCTGGAACTTGCGCGTCACGGCGCCGAATGCGCCACCCGTTCCGCGATCGCGCGCATAGACGAAGTCGCCCAACGTCATTCCGTATTGACGGCCCGAAATGTCGATGAACACACGATCCACTTCCCGCAACGTCTGCGTCGACCCCTCCGGCTGGAGAGGTGAGTTCTCGTCCGTCAACGCAGCCACGACATTCACGTCGCTGGCCAGCTCACCAGACAGCTGGAGTCGCAGTCCGGAGGTCAGCGATGCATCGCGATTGGTTCCGACCGTCAAGCCACGGACGATCGAACCAGAATGCTGAAGCCCCCGGCCGAACCAATCGGCGCTTTCGTTGGCAGGGCGCGAGGCGGGGACCACCACCGGCCTACCTTGCAGCAAGATCGACTCAGCGGCTGGGAGGCGGTAGGAATCGCGAAACCGAACAGGAAGGGCACGGTATCGAATGATCA
>CAYIHQ010000109.1:0-7161 GCA_964362905.1 uncultured Ignavibacteriaceae bacterium | reverse complement strand
TGTTCTCCAATGCCGTAGTGACCTCGGTCGGCCAGCGTTTCGATGTGCTCGGTCACGAATGCGATCGGAACGACCACCATCCTCTTGACCCCCTCTGTTCCCAATCGCACGATAGCATCAATGAGCGACGGTTCAAGCCAGCGTTGCGGACCGACCTTGCTTTGGAAGCACAGGGTGTGCGGAAGACCGAATCGGCCGCGTTCGACGACGAGTTCCACCGTCTTGCGGATCTGATGCGAGTATGGATCTCCCTGTCGCACGAGTTTCATTGGTGTGCCGTGCGCGCTGAAAACGATGGTCACACCGGCGCGCTCCTCCGGAGAGAACCGGCCGAGGGTCTCATGGATGCGTGCCACCCAGGCATCGATGAACAGCGGATGGTCATGGTAGTCGCGCACGAGATCATACCGCAAAGAGGCGGTGCCGAGCCGGTAGAGCGCGCGTTTCCATTCATTTACGCTGGAACCCGTCGTGGCGCTCGAGAAATGCGGATACAGCGGCACCAGGATCGCACGGTCAACATCGCTCTGAACAAGATCCCGGACCACCTCGTCCGTCATCGGGTGCCAGTACCGCATGGCGATATGGACGGGGATGTTCACACCCTGCGACGCCAGCTTCTTCTTCAGCGCGTCGGCCTGCATCTGCGTCTGTGGGAGAATGGGAGACCTGCCACCGATGGACTTGTAGAGCTCGCGGACAGCCGGGGAACGCTTGCGGGAGATCAGGCGTGCGAGCGGTTTCCGAAAGAAGAACGCCCCTGGAACGTCGATGATATCCGGGTCGCAGAAGAGGTTGTACAGGAACGGCTCGACTGCGTCGAGAGTATCCGGTCCTCCGAGCTGAAGAAGAACAACTGCGGTTCGTGCCATGGATGAAGGACGTTGTCAGAGTGTCTTGGAGAAGATCGGCCGCTCCTGCACCATGCGGTCGATGTACGCGTCAAAGCACATCGCAATGTTGCGGATGACGAGCCGGCCGATTCCGTTGACGCTGATGCGGTCTGCGGAGCGCTCGACGAGCCCGTCGTCGACAAACGTCCGGAGACGCGTCAGCGCCTGGGCGAAATATTCATCAAACGAAATGCGATGTCGCCGTTCCGCGGTCCGGATGTCCAGCTGCATGTCGCACATGAGGCGCATGATCACATCTTTGCGAATATGGTCGTCGGCGACCATACGGTACCCCGCATGCGTTGCCGGCTTGCCGGCGTCGATCGCCGCGTAATACTCCGGGAGCTTCTTTGCATTCTGTTGATAGGTCTCTGTGAACTGCCCGATCGCGGACATACCGAAACCGTAGAGATCGCATCCGGCCTTCGTGGAATACCCCTGGAAGTTCCGCTGGAGCGTCCCGTTCCGCTGCGCCACCGCCAGCTCGTCCGAGTGTTTGGCAAAGTGGTCCATGCCGATGTTCCAGTACCCGACATCGGTCAGTTGCTCCGCCGTGGCGATGAACATGTCGATTTTCTCATCGACCGAGGGGAGCGTGTGTTCTGCGATGATCTTCTGGTGGGGTTTCAGCCACGGCACATGCGCATAATGGAAGACCGCCAGCCGGTCGGGGTCAAGCCGGAGGACGCGGCGGACAGTCTCCACAAACGAGTCGATCGTCTGGTGTGGAAGTCCGTAGATGAGGTCGACATTGATGCTCGCGAATCCCAGTTTCCGACTCCACTCCACCGTATCGGCCGTGATGCGTTCCGACTGCACGCGGTTTACAGCGACCTGGACGGTCTCGTTGTAATCCTGCACACCCAGACTCACCCGATTGAATCCGGCCTCCCGAAACGCCTGCAAGTGCTCGAAGGTGAGTCCGCGCGGATCGATCTCCACCCCCGCCTCGATGTCCTCGGCATACGTGAAACGACGGCGAAAGGCCTCGCCGACTTCACGGATCTCTTCCGGAGACAGATAGGAGGGTGAGCCGCCGCCCCAATGCATCTGAACAACTCTGCGGTCCGGGGAGACCTTGCTGCCAATCGTGTCGATCTCCCGCATCAGGTACGAGTTGTAGTCCGAGATCTGGCTGCGGCTGTGGGTGACGAGCATCGTACACCCGCAGAAATAGCAGAGTGTATCGCAGAACGGAAGATGCGCGTAGAGGGACAGCGGCCCGGCATTCGATGTCTCATTGGTCCGTCGTATCTCTGCCATGTACGCGTCGGGCCCGAACGTCGGCGAGAAGACGGGCGCGGTCGGATAACTGGTATAGCGTGGTCCGGGGCCGCTGTACTTACGAAATAACTCCCGGTCGATCCTTTCAAATTGTCTCATGGCCTACCCTCCCCACATCCGTGATATGCGGGACTCATTCTCTTGACGGCGGCGACGAATGCCTTCACATGCTCCACCGGAGTTTCCGGCAGGATGCCGTGGCCCAGGTTGAAGATGTGCCCCGGACCATTCCCGTATTCGTCCAGGATACTGCGCACGCCTGCTTCGATCCGTTCGAGTGGAGCGAAGAGCAACACGGGGTCGAGGTTTCCCTGCAACGCCACGCGATGGCCCACCGTCGAGCGGGCATCGCCGATCCGCTCGGTCCAGTCGAGCCCGACAACATCGGTGCCCGTAGCGGCGATCTGCTCGAGCGAATGGCCACATCCCTTGCAAAACACGATGACGGGGGCACCGAGAGGTCGAACCTCCTCCACGATCATCCGAATATACCGGAGCGAGAACTCGACGAACTCGGCCTGGCCCAGAACGCCCCCCCATGTATCAAAGATCTGCACAATGTCCGCGCCGGCTTCGATCTGGGCACGAAGGTACCGAGCCACTATATGCGCGAGCTTCTCCAGCAGGCGGTGGGCAAGCGCGGGCTCTGCATACAGCAGCGTCTTCGCATGGCGAAAATCTTTGGTGCCGTTCCCGTCGACCATGTACGCAGCAAGCGTCCAGGGCGCTCCGGAAAAACCGATGAGGGGAACGCGCCCCGCCAACACCCTTTTCGTCAATCGGAGGGCATCCATCACGAAAGAAAGCGAGTCCATGGGATCGGGATCACGCAAGGCGTCGATCGCCTGGGCGGACCGAAGGGGATTGGGGAACCGGGGTCCTCCCTTCCCTTCATCAACGACCAGCGTCATGCCCATTGCTTCCGGAACGACGAGGATGTCCGAGAAGATGATCGCCGCATCCACGTCGACGATGTCGACCGGCTGCACCGTCACCTCTGCCGCCAGCTCGGGGGTTTTGCAAAGCGTCAGGAAGTCGGTCCGTTCCCGGATACGCCGGTATTCCGGCAGATAACGCCCTGCTTGGCGCATGAACCACACCGGCGTCCGTTCGGTCGGCTCGCGCCGGGCGGCCCGAAGAAGCAGGCAATCACGATTCGTCACATCGTTCAATAGGAAATCCCCTTTCGTTTCGGCACGAACCCCGGGGCGCGAAGGAATGCCATAATCTCGTGAACAGATGGTGTGGTTGGAGCAAAGGCGACTTCGATCCCTAACGATGTCAGCCGTGCGGTCGTGCGTTTTCCCAGAGCAATGACGGACCGGTCTTTAATCCACGCATCGCCCGTGCAGGCGACAAGTCCGTCGACGGCGGACGGGCTGAAGAACACGACCGCATCGATGTCCGTCGCCCGACACTCGCGGCCGATCCTTTCGCGTTCGTCCGACGACACCTGCACAGTCCTGTAGGCGATCACATCCTCGACAACGATGCCGTGACCGTTCAGGGTGGCACCGAGGGTCCTATCGGCCAGATCGCCCTGCACGTGGAGCACACGCGTGCCAGAAGGCAGCGCTTTCGTCATGGCCGTGGCCAGCGACGACGCGTCGACGACTCCCGGAAGGAGCACCGTGCGGAGCCCGTGCGCCGCGCCCCGATCGGCCGACGAAGCTCCCACGACGTACATCGGGATCGCAGAGATGCCGTCGCGAACGCGCGGGGCTCTCGATCGCGCCCGGTCCACCAGTGTGTCCATGCCATTGGCGCTGGTGCACACGATGGCGTCGTACGACCCCACCGCCTCCAACGCCCGGTCCATGTCGGTCCAGGTCTCGGGAGAACGGATCTCCGTCACCGCTGCGCAACGCACGTCGATGCCTTCCTGTTCCAGGATCGCGGCCGTCTCCGCCATACGGGCACGGGATCGGGTCAAGAGCACCGTGATGTGATCGAGCGGGTTCACAAACGCTTTCTGATCTCGTTGAGAATGTCTCCCGCACCGTCGGCCAAGAGCTTCTCGGCCAACGCGTCGCCCAGCGCCTCTGCGTTCCTCCGGTCGCCGGTGACATCGGCACGAACGATGCGGCGGCCATCGAGACTCCCGACGACTGCGGCGACATGCAGCCGGCCCTCTCGTACAACGCCGAGAGCGCCGATCGGGATCTGGCAGCCGCCTTCGAGGCGTCGGAGGAGGGACCGTTCCGCGGTCGTAGCGGCACGCGTCTCCGGAGATTCGATGACACCCAACGCATCACGGACGGTGTCGTCGTCAACCCTGATCTCCACGCCGAGAGCGCCCTGTCCAACGGCCGGGAGGATGACCTCCGCCGGGAGGATCTCGGTGATCCATTGGGTCAGTCCGAGCCGTTTGAGCCCTGCCGTGGCCAGGATGATCCCGTGCCAGTCGGACTCGTCCAGTTTACGGAGCCGGGTCTGGATGTTGCCGCGAAGTCCTTCGAGCCGGAGATCCGGTCGAAGGGCGAGAAGCTGGGATCGCCGACGCAGGCTGCCGGTGGCGATCGTGCCGCGCTGCGGGACGTCGGCCAACGACCTGACGGGGGATGACGGGTGAGCGACAAAGGCATCGCGCACATCCTCGCGTTCAGAGATCGCCCCGAGATCCAATCCATCCGGCAATCGGGTCGGCATGTCCTTGAGACTGTGGACGGCCGCGTCGATCTCTCCCGCCAGCAACGCGTTCTCCAATTCCTTGGTGAACAATCCCTTGTCACCGATCTCCGCCAGCGGAGTGTCGAGGTTCACGTCGCCGGTCGTGCGGATGATCTTCACCTCCACCGACAGCGACGGATGGGCTGCGCGCAGCCGATCTTTGGCCCATCCGGCCTGCCACAGGGCCAGGTCACTCCCACGGCTGCCGATCACAATTCTGTCCCGCGTGTTCACCGCATTACTCCGTGGGTTCGGTGTGGGGTGGTTCCTCGGGGCGCTCAAGGCCGAACATCCGTCGCACCAGATGGGAACGTCGCTTCCGCTCATCCGATTTGAGATCCTGCCCATTCCTCAGCTCCACCATCGGCAAATGCAGGAGTCGCTGGACGATGCGCCTCGTGATCAACTGGACCAATTCACGCTCCTCCGGAGCGAATTTCACGATGTGCTGCTCCACGACCTCGGACCGGACCGACTCAAAGTGATTGCGAAGGTCCACGATCAACGGCTTAGCCTCCTGGGCCGCCACCCATTCCTTGAAGCTTCTCAGTTCTTCCTGCACGATGGCATTGACACGTGGCAGTTCCGCCGCGCGACGCGCACGGTTCTGGTCCACGACCACTTGCAGATTGTCGATATCGTACAGGAACACGGAATCGATCGAGGCCGCCGCAGGTTCCACGTTCCGCGGCATCCCGATGTCGACGAGCACCAGCGGAGCATTCTCCCGTCGCTTCATGATCGGGCGGAGACGTTCCTTCGTCAGGATCGGGTCGGGAGAGGCCACGGACGTCACGGCGATATCCACGCGGGCCAATTGCTCGTCGAGTGAATCGTAATCCGCCGCCTCACCGCCCAGGGACGTGGCCAGCTCTTCCGCTTTGGACCTCGTGCGGTTGATGATGGTCAGCTTCGTGACCCCCTTTGCGCTGAAGTGCCGAGCGGCCAGTTCGCCCGTCTGTCCGGCGCCGACGAGGAGGACACGCCGGTCTGCAAGATCCGAGAAGATCTTTCTTGCAAGCTCCACGGCGGCATAGCTGATGGAGACAGCTCCCTCCATGAGGGCGGTCTCTGTTCGCACGCGTTTTGCGGCATGCAGCGTGGACTGCACCACGTGCTGAAGCACGCTTCCGATCAACCGGGCTTCTGCGGCGGCGAAGGCGGCCTCCTTGAATTGCCCCAGGATCTGCATGTCGCCGATCATGAGGGAGTCGATGCCGGTGGCGATGCGAAACATATGCCGGAGGGCGTGGTAATCGTGCAGCAAGAAGATGTGCTCTTTCCTCACCTCCGCTTTGGATGTGGACGAGACGAGAAGTTGTTCGATGGCACCTCGTGCCAGCTCGTCCGTGGAGGACATACCGGGATCCTGCTGCTGGACGGCAAAGACCTCGGTGCGATGGCACGTGGACAAGATGAAGGCCTCATCCCACCCCACGCGCCGGACGCGGCTCGCGGTCTCGATCGACGCTTCCGGCGAAAGCCAGACCGCCTCCCGCACGTCCACGGGCGCTGTGTGATGGTTGATGCCGAGTGCGACCAATTTCACGGGAGAGGGTCCGATTGGGTCAATGGATCACCGGAAATCATGGAATCCGGAGAAGAACAGGTTGACGACCGTCAAGGACAACAGGGAGAAGCAAAACCCTGCGATGGACACGAACATCATCTTTCGTCCACTCCACGAAAGCACTTTGTAACGCAGTATACCCAGGCCATAGAGAAGCCAGACGAGCGCCGTGCCGACCAGTTTGGGGTCGAGCCAGGAAGCATTGTCCACTACCCGGTCGAACCAAATGAGACCAAGTACGATCGCAACCGTGAGGAGCACAAAGCCCACGAAAATGGACGACGACACCAACGATTCGAGGGACTCCAGATTGGGGAGACGGTCGTACAGCAGACCGAATTTTGCCCGCTTCAGGTTGTGGTACAGGATGAGATACAGCAGGGCATACACGGCAGAGATCGCAAATGCCGAGAAGCCGAAGAGGGCGCTGGTCACGTGAAGGCCCAGCAATGAGCTGCGCAGATTCGGGTGGACATCTACGAGCGGTTCGATGGCAATGCTCGAACATACCTGGAAGATACCGGCGAGAAGGATGATGAAAACGCCCGTATTCTTGATGCGCGTGCGAAATTCGATCAAGGCGTATGAACCAGCGATGGCGAATGCGATCACCGTCAGGATCTCATACACCGTCGTGATTGGAGGATGGTCGAACGCCACTGTGCGGACGACCAGGTATCCGAGATGGGCTGAGAGCAACGCCCAGAGCGACCATGACTTCAATACCTTGGCCAGAACATTCTG
>CAYIHQ010000108.1:3638-7214 GCA_964362905.1 uncultured Ignavibacteriaceae bacterium | reverse complement strand
CAATTTAGACTCAGCGGTAAATCTGATCTCAACAACTAAGAGCTTGCGGCCTAACTAGGATTAGATGGGGAAAGGGACGATGAAAGTCATATAAGTATGGGGATAGACTGAGAGAATCAGTCCCATGATTGAGGGCACCCCCCCAATGGAGTGTTTGCAAGAATCTACCCCTTTCGTATATTCCATGCAAGCACTCTGCAAGAGGGGGGAACCATGCAGCAACCCAGATTGCTTCACCACGTCCATGACGTGGCCCGCGTCAAACATCTCTCCATCCGTACCGAAGAAGCGTACATCCACTGGATCAAACGCTTCATTCTCTTCCATAAGAAATGCCATCCATCATCACTCGGAGAATCTCACATATCGGAATTTCTCACCTACCTCGCGGTTGAACGAAAAGTCTCCGCCTCAACACAAAACGTCGTCCTCAACGCAATCGTCTTCCTCTATCACGAGGTCATCAACAAAAACCTCGGCGACTTTCCTTCCTTCGTCCGCGCTCACCGACAACGACGCCTGCCCGTCGTCTTCTCCGAACAAGAGATCCTCCGCGTCTTCGATCAGATGCGCGGTCCCGCAATACTCGTGACGGCCCTGCTCTATGGATCGGGACTCCGCCTCATGGAAGCTCTCCACCTCCGCGTCAAAGACCTCGACCTCGATCGCCGTACCATCGTCGTTCGCGAAGGGAAGGGAGGCAAAGACCGCATCACCATGCTGCCCGCCTCGCTCCGCGAACCCTTACTACGGCAACTGGAACATGTCCGCATGCTCCACGCCAATGATCTCGACCGCGGCTTCGGGAACGCCCCCCTCCCTACGGCCTTGGCTGACAAAATGCCGCATGCTTTAAAAGAACTCGGTTGGCAATACCTCTTTCCATCACCCCAACTTACAAAAGAGCAGCCGTCTGGCCGCGTCGTTCGCTGGCACTTGGATCCCACCGGTGTGCAACGAGCATTTACTACCGCCATCCGAACATCCGGCATCGCCAAGAAGGGAAGCTGCCACTCGCTGCGCCATAGCTTCGCGACGCACCTGCTCGAGCGGGGAGAGAACATCCGCATCGTGCAGGAACTGCTCGGCCACCGGGATGTGCGCACGACAATGATCTATACCCACGTGCTCATGGTCAATGCGCCACGGGTGATGAGCCCGCTCGACTCGACACTCTCAGGCGCGACGCGAAGTCTCTCACTGCCGCCCGACGTGCGCGAAGTTCTGCCTCCGGCGATAGAGGAATCAGTCGAAGAACTCGAGGAAGAGGATGATGAGTTGTAAACAACAAAAGCCCCATCTGGGGCCTTTGCGCTATTGAAGAGTTCGTGCTGCCGCAGGCTATCGAGAGAGCGCAGCCTCTACTGCATCACGAAGAGAATAGTTGAGGTATTTGTTCTGCAGGCGCTGGGACGACGTGACGGTTCCGTTCTCGACATTCTGTCGTATTGCGAAGATTTTCATGTCCGTCAAACCCGCTGTCGTGGACGACAAGTTCAACGACATCACATACTTGTTAGCTGTCACCGGTTCGGGAGGACTCGTCGGCGAAGGCGTCGGATGACGAGTCGGCCCAGATGAGTTGTCGCTCGAGCAACCGTCGGATAGCCAGCCCAGGAGGAGAACAAAGAGGATGACACCCAAGATCGCCCCCAACACGGCCATGACACTGCTACCGGAACTCTCACTGTCCTCGGCCGCCTTCGAGGCATACACATCTTCCGGAAGCATCTCGGAAGAATTGATCTTGGCGCTGATCAATCCAGTGCGCGGATCGCTGAGTGTGATCACGGCTCCGCGATCTTGCAACGTCTCGATCGCAGCCCGATACACCGCCTCCTGCGATGCATTGAGAGTGAATGTGTCGGCGTAGGGAAGGGAGTCGTACTTGCGGAATTCTTTGGAGGCGGCACCGGATCCCGAACACGATGCCAGGGCGAGTAGCATGTATGCCGCGATCGTGGGAAGCACAAACAGACGGAATGGGAATCGGCGCATCATGACGCGGCTCTGGCGTTACCAGTGATCAACGATTCTCGCGACGTGGGGGGTGGTATCCTGCAATCGTATCAATTCGGTCATGTGACGGTCGCCGCTGATGAACACAACACCCGGGATGCGGTTCTTCTTGATATATGCGATCAGGTCGTCGTACTCCGTCTTGAAATTCACGAGCGCTTCGAATTCGCTGATCGGATTGAGCACCTGGTTTCCGTTGGCGACGATCTTGAACGGTGCACGACTATTTACCAATCCATCCTTCAACCACTGCAGCTGCGCAGGTCCCCACATCACCTTCTCCGGACCTTCGGGTGAGTTGTTCGGAGAACGATGGAATCGGTCATCCATCACAAAAAAAATCCACATCCGCCCACTCGAACCGGCCGAAGGTGCCGGGAGTCTCGAGGGTCCCGTACGTGCCGTTGGCGGTGAAGAGCTTGTGTGTTGCCAATGCCTCCGTCCGCAGTCGATACGACCGGTCTGAATCGTTCGGTCCGAAATCATGATCATCCCACATATGATAGTGGTGGATAGAACCGAGTAGGGGCTGCAATTCCGGCAGGGAACGGGTATGCGTCCATCGATGCTGCAATCCCTCCAACGTATTCCAATCCACTTCGCGATAGTACGTATTGTCGCCAAGCCAAAGCATCATGTCGGGCTTGGCGGTTGCAATGGACGTCACGATCCGCTCGTCTGACCCGTACGGCGTTCCTGGACGGTCCACTTCCTTCTCGTTCACGTACAGGCACGACCCGATGACGGCAGAGAACGCGGGAGGGTCCGTCCGCCACTGCCACAATTGTTGTGTCTGGAACTGAAGAGGATAGGGCCGGGCGACCACCCTGCCGTCGATCTGGAGCTGGTACTCGTACCGCGTTCCGGGGCTGAGACCGGTGACAGGCACGTGCGCCACACACGCATCATCAGGAAATGTCATGACCTGTGGGGTGACGCGCTTTTCGGAATTCTTGTCCGCCGGCAAGTAACGGAACTGAACCGCCGCCTTCTTTGCGGTTTGGACCCACAACATTACCTCCGTCATTTCCGAATATCCCACCATCGGTCCAGAGCGAAGGGCAGAGGAAGGCCGCTGCGCGAGAGCTGGCGCTACGGCGATCGCGAAGACAAAGGCCAAAACGGTACATACAGGTCGGGATTTCATCGATCGATCGAGGACTGGTGAGAAGGGCGAAGCAACGTACGAGAGACTTCCTGCCGAATCAAGACTGCGAATCCGCATTTGTTGCTTCTCCCGGAGGGTGTGGTTATATTATTCCGTCTTTCCCTTACCTCTTTTCGATGTCCATCACAGGCATGCCTATGACCCGCGCGATGCGTCGCGGTATCCTGTTCGCGATCTTTGCCGCCGTTCCACTCTTTGCCCAAGCTCCTTCCGTCACGCTCCTCGTCAGGGAGAAGGCCGGATTCCTTGGCATGGGAGGACCGCGATCCATTCTCCTGACACTCTCCACCCAAACCGGGGACACGGTGCTGACGAGCGAAAACGTCAACGCCGGACAGCAGTACTACTTCCGCGTCAATCCCACGACCGACTGGAAGATCGACGAGATC
>CAYIHQ010000108.1:2065-3628 GCA_964362905.1 uncultured Ignavibacteriaceae bacterium | reverse complement strand
TCAAGGAGAATCTTGCCACGCTGGTCATCTATCAAAATGGTGAGAAGCAGCCTATCGTGTCGAAGGGGACCCTCATGGGTGGACCGCCGACATGGTTGGTGCTCGGATTCCCGAGAACGGTGAAGTTCCATCAATCATTCTTGTTCCAGGTCACCTCCGACGACAAGACGTACCAAGCCGAGCTGTCGGTTCCGCTGCGATTGTGGCCGGGCTACACGTTCATAATGCAAACGTACGGGGCCGCCACGGCTGCCATAGGGAACGGCAACCCCCGCGCCGCCATCGCCGCCGCCGAACAGATCCTTGCCAATCCACCCCTGAACATCTTTCCGCAATTCGAAGAGGCCAAAACACTTCGTACACAAGCGTTCGGAATCCACTTGGCCTCCGTGCAGAATCAATTTCAGCAGACGCTCGCCGACACGGGCGCGCTGAAACATAAGATCGTTCGGGTCGAAGGATTCCGTCCCCCGTACCAATTCGTCATCGATTCGCTGCCGCGTGCGGCGTGGAATATCGGTTCGCTCGATCCGTCCGTCTACCCCATTGTGGAGCAAGCCCGCAGCGGCATCACCGCCGTGCAGAACGCCCGCGACTCGCTGCAACGGGAGATGGACGACCGGAACACCCGGTGGATCATCGAAGGATCCGCGATCGGGAAGAACGGCTACCTCTATCAGTACATGATCGAGACGCTGGCCTACGCATTCGCGTCTGCCAACTTCCGGGACACGACTGCGGCGGCGCTGAACCTCACCGTTCCGGAAGATCTCCGTATCCGCATGGAACGACACCAGCTGGTGGGGTCGTACGACACGTTCCTCCGCCTCTGCATCGAACGATTTCAAACGAACCTGCCGATGTTTCCCGTGGAGTTTCTGCCCAACCTCCGGAAGGACACGGCGTCGTTCCCCCAGCCGTTCTATTCCATGCTGAAAGCGACGAACGACTACTTCTATGGAAATCTCAAGGGGTCGATGGACGAGATCGACCGCGTATTCATGACGTGCACGGACGCTGAATTGAACGCCCGGTTCGATCAGATGCGGATCATGATCAGCCTTCGCCGCGGTCAGGCCTCGCCGGAGGTCGTCCGGATCCTCGAGGACGCAGAACGGCTGGAAGCCAAGGACGACGCCCAAGGGGCGTTGGAACGCTACCGGCAGGCGACGATGCTCGCGCCGAATTTCGCCTATGCGTTCTATGCATTCGGGTCCTACTATGCCCGGACCGGCGATCCCATCCGCGCCATCAACTTCTTCCAAACGGCCTATCAGGTCGATTCCCTGTACCTCTCGGCGTACCGCGAAGCGTACAACATGTACCTCCGACAGAGTAACTACAAACCGATGATCGATGTGCTGCTGTATGCGCTGCAGCACGGGAACGACAACTGGGAAGTGAATTCGAACCTCGGCACGGCATTCCTGGGCGACAACGACCCCGCACGCGCGATCATGCACTTCGAACGTGCGCTATCGCTCAACGGAAAATCGTACCGGACGAACCTCCAACTGGGGCTCGCGCATCAGGCGGTGAAGAACTACCAGAAAGCTCGGGAGT
>CAYIHQ010000108.1:0-2055 GCA_964362905.1 uncultured Ignavibacteriaceae bacterium | reverse complement strand
CTTCAACAATGCGATCGGACTCGACCCGATCCGACCCGAAGCGGTCGACTACCTGACGCGGTTGAACGAACTGCAGCGCAATCAGCAGTGATCGGAATCATCGAAACAGCGAAAACGGGGTATCAGCGCCCCGTTTTTGCATTTTTGGGGATGCGTCCGTATATTCTCACTGCCCAATCAAACGGGATGCCGTGTTGATTGGGTCTTTTTTTGCACATTAAGGGTGGGCCCGGAGGACCGTAGGGAGAGTCTGGTTACGATTTGTTGATCGCTTCGCGATCGTTGTAGTAGGCCTCCGGCGGGCAGATGGCGAAATTGGCAGACGCGCTAGCCTTAGGAGCTAGTGCCGCAAGGCGTGGGGGTTCGAGTCCCTCTCTGCCCACTATTGCATCACAAAATCTTCGTTGAAAGGAAGCTGAGTGGACGTTACCGTCAATACGCTCTCGGAAGTCTCCCGTGAGGTCGAGGTCACCGCGACCGCTGCCGACGTGCAGCCGCATTTCGAAAAGAAGTATCAGGAATACCGTACAAAGGTCGAGATCCACGGATTCCGCAAAGGCAAAGCCCCTCTTGATGTCGTAAAGAAACTCTACGGCGAGCTCATCGAACAGGATTCGCTGCAGGATGTGGCGACCGAGCTCTATCGGCAGGCCGTGATCGAGAAGGACCTGAAACCGATCGGCGATCCGACGCTGGTGGACATGAACTACCGCCGCGGCGAGGAGTTCCGGTTCAAAGTGCAGTACGATATCCGGCCCGCGGTCACGCTGAAGTCCTACAAAGGCATCAGGGTCAAGAAACCGCATCACACCGTGACGGAAGCCGAACTCGAGGCGGAACTACTCCGATTGCGCAGGGCGAACGCCGCGTTCGAGCCGGCCGCCGCCGCGTCGGACGAAGAACACGTGATCACCGCCGACCTGCAGGACGTCGATGCACAGGGCATGCCCCTCATCGGCAAGCGGAATGAAAACGTTCGATTCTACCTGGCGGACGAACAACTCGAAGAACCGTTCAAACAGGCGCTGAAGGGGACCTCCGCCGGACAAGACCATCGGGTGCAATTCGAGCATGAGCATGGCGACCACAAGCACACCGTGAACACGCGCGTGTCGGTGAAAAAGGTGGAGAAGGTGGTGCTGCCGCCGTTCGACGACGCGTTCGTGAAGAAGACTACGAAGGACAAGGTGTCGACCACCGAGGAGTTCCTGAAGAACCTGCGGGACGATATCCACGCGTACTGGATTTCGAAGTCCGAGCGGGCGCTGCTGAATGGCCTGACCGGCGAGCTTCTGAAGATGCACGACTTCGCCGTGCCGGACTCGCTGACCCGGGCCGTGCTGGAAGGATTGTTGAAGGACATGGCGCAGCAGTATCCGAAAAAGCATCTGCCGGCGGATTTCGACTACGACCGCTTCGGTCAGGAGAACTTTCCGTACGCACAAGCACAGGCAAAATGGGCGCTTCTTCGGGAGGAATTGATGAAGGCAGAGAATATCACGGTGGACGACGCGGACCTGGAAAAGCTGGCCGAGGCCGAGGCCGCCACAATAAAGATCGAAAAAGAGCGTCTGCTCCAATATTACAAGTCGTCCGACCAGATCCGCGACCGGCTCATGAGCGACAAGCTCATGCAGCGCCTACTGAGCGCGGCCAAGGTCGAAGAGGTGGACGACACGACGCTGTTACCCGAAACGAAAGGATAAGTGCTCCATGGGCAATCCCCACGATATCTACAACCAATTGGTGCCGATGGTCGTCGAACAGACCAGCCGCGGCGAGCGCGCATTCGACATCTACAGCCGCTTGCTGAAGGACCGGATCGTCTTCATCGGCACGCCCATCGACGATATGATCGCCAGTCTCACCATCGCGCAGCTGCTGTTCCTCGAGTCGGAAGACGCGGAAAAGGACATCAACCTCTATATCAACAGCCCGGGTGGGAGCGTTTCGGCCGGCCTTGCCATCTTTGATACGATGCAGTATATTCGGCCAGACGTCGCGCCCATCTGCATCGGCATGGCGGCCAGCATGGGCGCGGTGCTGCTCGCCGGT
>CAYIHQ010000107.1:5784-7274 GCA_964362905.1 uncultured Ignavibacteriaceae bacterium | reverse complement strand
GTAGAATTCGCTGATGCTCTATTATTCCAACAAACCCGAATCGCTAGGCCAGCTTGGCACTTTAGGGCGTCAGGTTGTCGGTGGGGAAGATGATGGCGCCAGGATCCGAGTGAAGTTCCTGCGTCCATATTGTGTCGCCTATTTGGACCAGACTCTGCTCGCCCACAACAAAGGCAGCCGCTCGGGCAGAAGGGTAAGCTCGGAGTATCCTGAGGTCAACCAGTACCTGCGCCAAACGGGCTTCGAATTCGTAACAGAAGGGGCAAAAACATCCCGAGCATTTCCCCAGAGAGACATCATAAGCGTTGTCCGCTTTTCGGGGAAGGCATTGGATGTCCAAAGAGTCTTGGTGAGTTGGCTCGACATATCCGTAAAGCCCTTTCTACCGCGTCTCACGGCGAAGCTCTGGAAGCAAATGGTCGAAAACCTCTGGGAGATCGCTCACAATGCTCTGTTTCACGGTGAAAGTGAGTTTGGTGTAAGCGCCTGCGGGCAATTCTATCCGCAAATGGGCTATCTCGAGGTCGCCTTCTACGATGCCGGTTATGGTATTCCCAGTCGGGTACGCGGTGCTCGCATGATAGACGGCACGAAGCCTGATTCTTCTTGTATCGAATGGGCCATGCAGAAGGGAAATTCTACGAATCCTCTCCCTCAAACTGGCGGACTGGGTTTGCATCTTCTTCAGGAGTTTCTTAAGATAAACGGTGGCACAATTCAAATCGTCTCCGGTGATGGCTGTTTTGGCCAGTGCGGCAACGATCCCCCCTCGATCTGTACCCTGCGCAACTCTATCCAAGGAACACTCGTTAATCTCCGTATCATCTACGACGATTCCCTTTACCGCCTGAAAGGGGAAGCGCTATGAAATCCATCAAAGTTGTCGACCTCCTTGGAACTCCGTGCTTACTTGCTCCGGAACTTGGCCAATCGTTGGCTGCTCGGATCAAGGATTCCTTGGGACTGTTTTCTTCTAGTGTCAAGGTGGATTTCGAGGGATATCAGTTCCTTTCCAGCGCATTCCTGAATCATGCCTTTGGACAAATCTGCATCGACGAAGACTGGGACACGCCGAAATTTGAGAAGAAAGTCAGCGTGGTTGGTCTGCAAGAAGACGATCTCGACGAGATGCGTCTCGCAGTCGATAACGCCCAAGCTCGCAGAAACATGATTCGGCAGGGAATCTCCCCTGAGACATACTATTCGGCCCACCTTGGCGCCTAAGGACATGCATGGCCATCGTGATTGATGTTTTGGATCTCGTGGGCAACAAGAAGAGGCTTCCTGTGGAAGCCTTTTTTGTTGACGCCAATGTCGTAATTGACTATGCCGATCCATTCGGCAGGTCTCTAGGCGTTTCGTTTTCACGCCAAAACAAAGAGACTACAGAGGCAATGCATGCTCTCAAGTCCCAGCACAAAAGCCTCTCGCTGCTCGCTACCGCGATGGAATACTACAAGTATATTCAGGTAGGCTACTATCGCATTATC
>CAYIHQ010000107.1:0-5774 GCA_964362905.1 uncultured Ignavibacteriaceae bacterium | reverse complement strand
AATTCGATGACCTAGATTTCAAGTACCGCCGCACTTCTGACGCGTCGTTCAGTGCGGGATGGACTCTGCAACTGAAGAAATTCACACGCCTCTTCACGAAAACCTTTCCTCTTGCTGAACCCAAGATCGCGGGTACGGAGCTGTTTGGCGATTTCGATGGTACGAAGACGGATTTTGGGGATCACGTTTTGTTTAGAAATGTTCAGGTGATGGAGCCGTATCGTCGATGTGTTTTCAGCAACGATGCCGATTTCTACGAGTATCCCGACACAATCCAATTGCTTACAATGAATGGATCGATCCTGAAGCGCGCTACAAAGGACGGTAAGATGTTTCAAGAATGAACGTGCCGTCGAGTCGGTTCGGCATGAGTCCTTAAGTGTAGACTAATCTAGCGAGGGGGATGTGGGGATAGAGAACGGGGTTCAAGCGATTGCCCTTGTTGGTGCAGTGGCGTATCCGTGGCAAGGTGAAGCAGAAGACGATGTGGGCGATCAAGCCGGAAGAGTTGAGGGAGATTCGAAAGAAGATCCATCAACACATGGCGCAGGGGCCGGTGGGGTAGGGAGTATTGTGCCGTGAGCATCACTTTTCCTTTCTGATGCCCTTGAACGGCTTGTCGTCGGCCTTCTGGTCCAGGAACTTGCCGGTGTTCGAATCCCGCTTGGTCCAAGTGTCAATTTTGGGATTGTAGACCTGGGATCTGTCCCGGACCGCCCCTTTCCGAGCGTTATCGCCCTTAGGTGGGTTGGTTGCCATTTGCCCTCACCTCCCTTCTTGGTGAAACTCCTGGTTGACAATATACGTTAAAGTATGTAATTTGTCAACCATTTCGAGAGGCACCAATTATGCCCAACTCGCCCGCAATTTCTCTGGGCGCACGCATCAAGCAGGCCCGCATCGGCGCGGGGCTGTCGCTCCGCGGACTCGCCGACAAGACCGGCAACTATGTCAGCGCTCAGGTCATCCACAAGTACGAACTCGGCAAGTCCACGCCCGGTTCGGATGTGCTGATCCGGCTTGGAAGAGCTCTGGGGGTGAAGTCTCAGTACTTTTTGAGGCCTCTCGAGTTCGCTGTCGACCTGGCGGATTCGGCGTTCAGAAAGCGGTCCACCGTTTCCGTCAAGGCACAACTCGCACTGCGCAGTCGGGTTCGTGAATACATAGAACGATACTTGGAAGTGGAGTCGTTCTTTCCCAAGGGACCATCTACTCGCAGCATGCCCGCGCCTCATAAGTTTGCCGCAACCTCGTTGGAAGAGATCGAATATCACGCGCGTACCCTCAGAAAGCAATGGCGCCTGGGTCTCGATCCCATCCCACAACTTATCGAAGTCCTCGAGGATTGCGGAGCGAGGGTGTTCCTCGCGGACGTAGAAGAAGACATTGACGGCCTGTCGTCGTGGGCCAATGGGTCCATACCTGTGATCGTCGTCAAGCGGGAACAACCCACGGATCGTCTTCGATTCAGCATTGCTCATGAACTGGGGCACTTGGTGCTGGATGTTCATGATTCCCTGAAGGTCGAAAAGGCTGCCAACCGGTTTGCCGCAGCATTCCTTGTTCCCATGGAGTCCGCTGTTCAAGAGCTTGGTCAGTCCCGCAATCGCCTCTCCTTGGCGGAACTGATGGCGCTTCGCCAGAAGTACGGGCTCAGCGTCCAAGGCTGGATCTTGCGGGCTCGCGATTTAGGGATCATCTCAGCTTCGTATGCGGTGAGCATCATTGCTCGCTTGAAGGCGAGCGACCATTTTGCGAAGGAGCTTGGAGCACCGCTTTCCCCTGAGCGGTCGACTCGATTTGATCGGCTTGTGATGAGGGCTGTGGAAGAAGACCTTGCATCTCCGGCGCGGGCTGCCGAACTTCTAGACATTCCACTTGATGTGATGTTGAAGCGCCTGTCCGTAGAGGGGGCAGTTGAAGGTTCTCGTCATTGATACAAGTGTCTGCATCGATCTCTGGAAGGGGGGATTGCTCGAAGCGCTGGGAAAGCTGCGAGCGCAGGTCCTGATTCCTGACATCGTACTGGAGGAACTCCTTCGGCCTGACCATTCCCTTGTTGAGCAATCGGGAGTATCGACAGTGTCGATCTCAGCAAAAGGGATCACGCGGGCTGTGACTCTAGCCGCGCAGTTCAGGCAGGAGTCCCGAGTTGATGTTTACTGCCTCGTTGCGAGCGAAGAGGCCTCAGGCATTCTTGTCACGGGGGATCGATCCCTTGCCCAGGCCGCACGAGCGCTGGGCTTGGAGACACACGGCGTACTATGGTTGATGGACAGGCTTGTCCAAGAGCATGTCGTAGGCCCGGACCAAGCCCTGCTCGGCCTTCAGAACATGCTCGCGCAGGGTTGTTGGTTGCCGAAACACGAGTGCGATTTGCGTATAGAAGAATGGAGGGGGCTCCATGGGGGAGGAGAACAAGGTACAGATCATTGATTTGGTCGAAGCAGCGCCCTGGCCTCGGTTGGCATCATCGATGGAGGCGTTGGGTGTGGACCGCATGTGGTTGAGGGGGAATGCAGAGCTTCTGAACGGCCCATTGACCGGATTCCTCTGCTCAATTCGATGTCCCGGGTCGGTCATTCTGGCCACGCACGATTACTTCAAGTCGCCGCCGGCGGACTTCGGCACGGTGGTCAGTGGGTTTCATTCGCCGCTGGAGAAGGAGGTGCTTCGCCTTCTGCTCAGAAGAAAGCATCCGGTGGTGTGGTGTCCGGCCCGGGGATTGGGCAGCATGCGCATCAATCCCGTCATGCGCGAGGCTATGGATGCGGGAAGTGTTCTCATCATCTCCTCTTTCGGGCCTTTGGTGAAGCGAGTTGACACGAATAAGGCGGCGGCTCGCAATCGATTCGTCGCAGGGCTGTCGGACCGACTGATCATTCCACATGCTGCACCTGGAAGTGTTCTGGCCATGGCACAATCCCAAAATGACTGGCCACCAACTCCGGTGATCCCGATTCCCTCCACCATCGCACCGCACCAGGCGTGTTAGGTCGATGCCCTTCCTCTCCAAGTCTAAATATCTCTCAGGTCTTCAATGCAGCAAACTCCTTTGGCATCTCTACAATGCCAAGGAGCTTCTCCCTCCTGTCGACGCCTCAACCCAAGCAATCTTTGATCAAGGCCATCAGATCGGCCAACTTGCGAAGTCCCTCTTTCCCGGGGGCATTGAAGTTGCGGGCGACCATACGGATTTTTCAAGTCTTTTTCGGAACACGGCGGAAGCGCTGGTTCATCGCCGGCCGGTGTTTGAGGGGACGTTTAGGTTTCGGGATGGGTTCTGTCGGGTCGATGTTTTGGTCCCGGTTAGAGGAAAAGCGGGAACCGCCATGACGCCAAGAAAGGACGGAGGGAAGATTTCACGCAGCGACCTGCCTGCCAGCCGGAGGCCCATACTGCTATCGCGAAGCGATATACTTTTATCACGACCCGTCACGCAGGCAGGCGCAGCGACCGCAGCGAAAGATGAGAATGGGCTGTGGGATATCGTCGAGGTGAAGTCGTCGACGAGCGTGAAAGAAGTCAATCTGCACGATCTGGCGCTACAAAGGTATGTCGTCGAGGGATCGGGAGTGAAAATCAGGAAGTGCGTCCTGATGCATATCAACAACGAATATGTGCGGCGAGGGGAGGTTCAGCCGGAGGAGCTGTTCGTGCAGGAAGATGTGACGGAGCAGGTTGAGGAACTACTGGGGAGCGTCGAGGGAAATCTGAAGAGCATGATGTCAGTAATCAGAAGTCAGAGGTCAGTAGACGCTGACATAGGGCCTCACTGCGGCGATCCGTATAACTGCCCACTGATTCCAGTCTGCTGGAAGCACGTCCCGGCCGACAGTCCACTCTCGCTCTATCGGTTCAGCAAGGCCAAAGCGTTCGACCTGATCAACGAAGGGATTCTCAAGATCTCCTCATTGCCCGAAGGAGTCCGACTCAACGCCAAACAGGCGATCCAGGTCGCGGCGCTCAAAAAGAAGAAGGCGTACATCGACCCATGGGCGATCGAGGAGTTCCTGGAAACACTCGAGTATCCGCTCTTCTACCTCGATTTCGAAACCTTCATGACGGCTGTGCCGATGTACGACGGAGTGAGGCCGTATCAGCAGGTGCCGTTTCAGTTCTCGCTGCACATCCAACGGAAGCCGGGAGGGAAAGTTGAGCACCATTCGTGGCTCGCTCCGGGTGATGTGGATCCTCGACCGGAGTTGCTCAGCAAACTGAAGGAGCTGCTGGAAGACTCAGGTTCAATTGTAGCCTATAATGCCCCCTTCGAGAGGACGCGACTGAGTGAATCGGTCGAGGAGTTTTCGAAATTCTCCGCCTGGAATCGCTCAATTCAGAAGCGCTTCGTGGATCTGTTGCAGCCGTTCCGAGATTTTTCTTACTACCACCCTTCCCAGCATGGCAGTGCATCGATTAAGGCTGTATTGCCGGCTTTGGTTGGGAAATCCTATGAAGGCCTCGAGATCGGCGAAGGGGGAGAGGCGAGCCGGGAATATGTGCGCGTTACGTTTGGCGATGTGACGGCCTCCGAACGCAAGAAGGTCCGGGCAGCGCTGGAAGCGTACTGCGAGCAGGATACGATGGGGATGGTAGAGATGGTGGGGGCGTTGGGAAAACAAGTGAAAAGTGAGAAGTGAAAGGTGAAAAGTCACACCCCCGAGCGAACGCAGTGAGTCGAGGGGGTGGAGGGTTGGGTGGCCGAATTTCGACGTTTTCGCTAATCGATAAAGCGCATAAAAATAAGCATAAATGTGTGATTTGTATTTATAAGCGCGTTGTAATGCGCTTTGTCTTGACAATGACTGTCGTCGTGCGTAGGTTCAATGGCAAAGGGACAAGAAAGATCGGCCATGACCACCCCAGCCATGAGCACCCGCGCCATCCTCGAAGATATCGGCTCCCGGATCCAACGGGAACGGTTGAACCAAAACACCCCGCAAGCACAACTCGCCCACAAGGCCGGTATCGCGCGCCGGGCACTCCAGAATCTCGAGGCCGAAGGCCGCTGCACTCTCGGAACATTCATCCACGTCCTCCGCGCGCTTGGCAAACTCGAACAACTGAATCTGATCCTCCCGGATCCCGGTCCTAGTCCGTTGCAACTCGCGCGCCTTCAGGGACGCGAACGCAAGCGTGCGTCGCGACCGCGCACACCATCCAGACCCGGAGCCGCATAACCCATGGCCCGGAAGCTCCAACGCGTCAACGTCGCCACCGTCCTGCTGTGGGGCCGCGAGGTCGGGGCCGTCGCTTGGAATGCCGACCGCGGACTCGCCAGCTTTGAATTCACCCCGTCCTTCATCTCCTCCGGCTTCGATATCGCTCCGCTCACCATGCCCCGCCGCCCCGGTGTGTTCTCCTTCCCCGGCCTGGCGCCCAAGACTTTTCGCGGTATGCCCGGACTCCTCGCCGACGTCCTGCCCGACCGATTCGGCAACCGGCTGATCGACCTCTGGCTCCAACGGCACGGACGCGCCCCCGGAGATTTTTCTCCCGTCGAGCGCCTGTGCTACATCGGCTCCCGCGGCATGGGCGCGCTGGAATTCAAGCCGTCATTTGTTCGATCACCGCGCGAAGCCACGCCGATCGAAGTCTCCGAACTTGTCGAACTCGCCCGCGCTGTTGTGGCAGATCGCATGGACCTTATCACCTCTCTGGACCACAACCAGAGGGCCATCGAGTCCATCATTCGAGTCGGCACCTCTGCCGGTGGGGCAAGAGCTAAGGCCGTGATCTCGTGGAACCCCGCGACGAATGAAGTGCGCTCGGGT
>CAYIHQ010000106.1:0-7324 GCA_964362905.1 uncultured Ignavibacteriaceae bacterium | reverse complement strand
ACCGGCCAGCAGGAAGCTGACGATCGTACGGGCGATGGTGCGAACGTTCACGGGGGGGAGGTCGAGTCAGCGAAGGTCGACGACTTCGATGCCGGCGGGGGCGGAGAAGGTGAAGACGGAATCGGGGACGTTCGTATTGAGGCGGATGGACCTGATGGCATACGTCGTCTCCGTTTCGTTCTGATCGATGATCTGGATGCGGCGAACCTCCGCCGACGATTCGAGCACCCACATGCGGACGCTGCGAACGAATGATCGATCGTCCTTGGGGAGCAGTTTCAGGACCACGGCCGCGTTGCCGTCGACGGCTTCCCGGGACACCACCGTCGCATAGTAACTCGTCGGCAAGCTCAGCAGAAAATTCTCGGGCGAAACCGAATTTCGCTGCTCCTTGTAGCTATCGACGATCACTTGCCGGTTGGCGGGCGCATACGCCCACACCGTGACGCCGTCCGTCACGAGGGTCTGGTGTTCCGATTCCAGGCGGTAGCGTGTGGGCTTCTTGAACACCACGCTCCCCTCGAACGACTGTTCAACATTGGCGTACCCGAGTTTGATCGTCTGGGCGAAATGCGCGGAGGCATCGTCCACCATGTCATACCGCCGTTGCATTCGTTCGGTGACGCCCTTCACCGTCGGCAAGGGCTGACCCGCGGCCACGGTGGCGACGGCCGCGACGAGAATGGCATGCCACGGGGGGCGCTTCATGGCAGATTCCTCAGCATGGCTTCCAAGTCGGCTTCCGATTCGACCAACACCTGTCGTGCCTTGCTGCCGTCGAATGGGCCGACGATACCGGCCATTTCCAGTTCGTCGACGAGGCGTGCCGCGCGGGAATACCCTACTTTGAGCCGACGCTGGAGCAAAGACACGGAGCCCTGTTGGTGCCGGACGATGGTGCGCGCCGCCTCCTCGAATAGCTCGTCCCGGCTTCCGTTGACGGAGCCGCTCGCGCCCCGCTTGCGTTCGAGTGCGGACGGAAGAGTTGCGGGTGCGCTGAAGCCGCGCTGCTTCCCGATATGGTTCGTCAGACGTTCGACTTCGTCCGTCGATATGAAGGCATTCTGGATCCGGATGGGTTTGGAGCTGCCCGGCGGGAGATACAACATGTCGCCGTTCCCGAGCAACTGGTCTGCGCCGTTCATGTCGAGGATCGTGCGCGAGTCGGTCTTCGACGCCACTTGGTACGCGAGGCGTGAGGGGAAGTTCGCCTTGATCACGCCGGTAATGACGTCCACGGACGGACGCTGGGTCGCAAGGACGAGATGGATGCCCACCGCCCTGGCCAACTGTGCCAGTCGCGCGATCGGTTCCTCCACATCGCGCGCCGCCGTCATCATCAGGTCCGCCAGTTCGTCCACGATGACGACGATGTAGGGAAGTTTCTTGTGCTTGATCGTCTCCGTGTCCTTGAGCCGCCCCCGCTTCAGACGTTCGTTGTAGTCGGCGATGTTCCGCACCCCCGCCGCCGCCAGATGGTCATAGCGGGATTCCATCTCCAGCTCGATCCCCTTCAACAAGAGCACGGCATTCTGCGGCTGGGTAACGATCTCTTCATCCACATCCGGCGAAACGAGGAGATAGTGCTTCCGAAGTTTCGTGTACAGGGTCAGCTCGATCTTCTTCGGATCAATGATGGCGAATTTCAGATCGCTCGGGTGGAGACGGTAGAGGAGGCTGGTAATGATCGTGTTGACGCCCACGCTCTTGCCCGACCCGGTGGCGCCGGCGATGAGCAGATGCGGCATCTTCGCCAGGTCGTCCACATACACTTCGCCGGAGATCGTCTTCCCCATCGCAATGGGAAGGGCGGCCTGAGAATCCCGGAACTTCGCGGAATTCAAAACGCTGCGGATGGTCACGAGCGCGGGATGGTGGTTCGGGATTTCCACACCGACGGTCCCCTTGCCGGGAATCGGGGCGATGATCCGGATCCCCCGCGCCTTCAGCGCCAGGGCAATGTCATCCTGAAGATTTTCGATGCGGCTGATCTTGACGCCGGTCGCCGGCACGAGTTCATACAGGGTCACGACCGGACCGGGCGTGACGGAGACGCTTTCAATCGCCACTCCAAAATCAGCCAGCTTCGTGCGCAGCTGTTCGGCGTTGCCCTTCAGCTCTTCTTCGTCGACCTCTTCGCTCGCGCGATGGACATCGAGCAGGTCCACGGACGGAAAGACATAGTCAATCTCTTCTTCCGCACCGGGGGAACGCTCCTCATCATCCAGATTGACCTCCTCCTCACGAAATCGGTCCTGGATGTCGAGGCGAAGCTCTTCGGCGGACGACGTGGGGGCAGGGGTTACGGCAGTCGGAGTCAGCGGGACCGGTTTGGGCAGTTGGGGTTTTGGTCGCTCCACCGGCGTCGCAGCCTGTCTCGCAGACACGGGGGACGGTTCGCCCTCGGGTTTCCGGATCTCCACGGGCGTGCCGGTGGCGGCTTTTGCGGTACGCCGGGTCTGGAACGAATCCCACTGGTCCGCGACCGCATCGCTACTTCTGAGGAATGCCGTACGCAGGTCTCGGAGCACCTGTCGCATGTCGATATCTAGCATGACCACGATGACAGTGACCGACAGCGCAGCCAGCACCAGCAACGTGCCCACCAATCCGACGACTTGAATGGTCACATGGGACACGAAATGCCCCACCACGCCGCTCCATTCGAGGGGCAGCGTGTCGTCCATGTACTTTAGGGTTCCGGCAAACGACGAGAAGAGGAGCGCGAGGGCAAGGGTGTAGGAGGTGATGATCGCCAGGCGGCGGGGATTGCGCGGTACGACAATATGCAGGGACCACGCGAAGGCCAGCAACGGCACCACGAGGACCGCATACCCGAGCGTGGAGTTGATCCACCAATTGGCGAGGATCGCGCCGAGCAAACCAAGCCAGTTCTGGGTGGACTGCGCCTTGGCGGCAACCGCTTCGTCGTTCGTGAAGACCTTCCACAGGTCCCAGATCGCCAGGTCGCCGCTCGCCTGGTCTGCCGCGGAGTACGACACAAGGCTGAGCAGTAACATGAGCGACAACACCATGCCCGCAAAACCCAGCAATTGACGGCGATGCCGCGGCAGCGCCGACTTTGCGCGGGACGGCTTGGGGGGAACTGCGGAGACCGATGGTCGCTGGTCGTCCATGGGATCAGGAGGGCTGCGGTCGTTCTGTTTCCGGTTCCGATTCAGCGGGGCGTCCGTCGGGCTTCCGCAGCTTGATGACGGTGGCCTGCTGCACAGGGACGACGGGGACGGAATCGATGGCGGCGCAGAGCTTCAGGTCGCTGGCGAATCCGATCTCCGTGAGGTACATCCCATGGTCGCTGGTGCGAAGCATCTTCAGCACGGACCTCCCAAGCCCTTTGTGCAGCGCTAACGCAGCGCGCGAAGCGTCTGTGAGATCGACCGGAGCATGCCGTTCCTGGCTGAGCTGATGGATCATCATGCCCGCGCAGACGGCATCTTCCAGGCTGAAGCTCCGGAGTCCGTTCGATTTTCCCGCGCAGAGGAGCAGGTAGTCCTCGCCGTCCTCACGGATGGCGTCCACGATGGCGGTCAGGTTGACAAACCCACCGATGAGCATACGGCGCGCGTAACGGCTTTTCGACATCGCGACGGACCCGTTCGTCGTGCAGAAGATGATCGATTTGCCGCGCACCGTCGCCTCGGTGTACTCTGCTGGCGAATTGCCGAGATTGAACCCTTCGATCATCTTGCCATTGCGCTCGCCTCCGCGCAGAGTCACTTCACCAAACAGGCTGCCGGAGATCTTGACGGCCGACTCAATGCTCGCAACCGGGATGATCTCCCGCGCTCCGTTGGCCAGCGCCACCGCGACGGTCGTGCTGGCCCGCAAGACGTCGATGACGACGACGTTGCGGTCGCGCAGTTGCAGCTCGTCCAATTGAGTGGCGTTGAAACTGACATCGATACGCATAACGTCCCCTGGTTCCGCTCAGACGGTCGCGGATCCTTGCACAAATGGTAGCGCGGTCACCGTCGCAGGCACTGCCTTGCCACGGATCATGATCTGCACGGTGGCGCCGGGCGTGGCGCTCGACGCCGGAACGTAGCCCATCGCGATCGACCGCTGCAACGACGGCGAGAATGTCCCGCTGGTGACCACACCGATGTCCTTCGACCCGTCGGAGATCACGTAGCCATGCCGCGCGATGTTCTTCTCCGGAAGGGTCACCCCCACGAGGCGGCGGGGCAATCCCGACGATTTCTCGCGGTCGAGGATCGATCTGCCGATAAAGTCGCCCTTGCCCAGCTTTGTGATCCATCCCAGTCCCGCCTGGAGCGGCGTCGTGGTATCGTCGATATCATTGCCATAGAGGCAATACCCCATCTCGAGGCGTAGTGTATCCCGCGCGCCAAGCCCGATGGGCTGGATCGAGAACGCGGCGCCCGACCGGAACAGCGCCTCCCACACTGCGCGCCCCACCTCGGGCGTCGAATCAAAATACAGCTCGTACCCGAGCTCTCCGGTATACCCCGTGCGGGAGATGACGGCCTGATGCCCTGCCACCGTCCCGCGGCGAAAATGATAGTAGGGAATGTCGCGCAGCGAAACGTCCGTCAACGGCTGCAGCGTGTCCATCGAACGGGGTCCTTGGACAGCCAGCAACGACATGGTGTCGCTGACGTCCCGCAGCTCCGCATCGGGACCGAGGTTCTGCTGGAGCCACGCGAAATCCTTCGCAATGTTGGCGGCGTTCACCACCAGCATGTACCGGTCGCCGCAGTGGTAGACGAGAAGATCGTCCACAATGCCGCCCTGCGGGTTCGGCATCGCGGAATACTGCACGTCCCCGTCGGAAAGCTTCGAGACATCATTCACCGTCACACGCTGGAGAAACGCGAGCGACCCGGGACCGCGGACCTCGAATTCCCCCATGTGGGAAACGTCGAACACGCCGACCCGCGTGCGGACCGCCGTGTGCTCCTCCATGATACCGCGATACTGCACCGGCATCTCGTACCCCCCGAACTCCACCAGCTTGGCCCCGAGGGCCTTGTGGATCGCGTTGAATGCCGTCGTTTTCATGTCGCTACTTCGGGCCCTTGTTCCAGTCGGCCAGAAATCGTTCGAGGCCGATGGTCGTGAGCGGATGATGGATGAGTTGGTCGATGACCTTGAGCGGCATCGTGCAGACATCGGCACCGATCATGGCGGCCTCGACGACGTGCATCGGATGGCGCACGCTCGCGACCAGCACCTGCGTGCCGTAGCCGTAGTTCCGGTAGATCGTCACGATCTGTTGGATCAGGTCCATGCCCGACTGGCTGATGTCGTCGAGCCGTCCGATGAACGGACTGATGTACGTCGCCCCCGCCTTGGCGGCGAGGAGTGCCTGGCTGGCCGAGAAGCAGAGCGTGACGTTCGTGCGGATGCCCTCCTGCTGAAAGATCTTCGTCGCCTTGAGGCCTTCCTTGATGAGGGGCACTTTCACGACGATGTTCTTGTGGATCTTGGCCAGCTCGCGGCCCTCTTTGAGCATCCCCGGCAGGTCGGTCGAGACCACTTCGGCGCTGATGGGTCCGTCGACGATGGAACAGATCTCGTCGAGCAGCGCACGAAAATCCTTCCCCTCCTTCGCCACGAGACTGGGATTCGTGGTCACGCCGTCGAGGACCCCCAAGGCGGCGGCCTCGCGGATCTCCGCGACGTTCGCGGTGTCAATGAAAAACTTCATGCGGCGCTCCTGCGGTCAGGAATTGTAGTCTTGGGTGATCTCCCCTTCATGCTTCGGCGAGAAGAACTTGAAATCGTCGGACGCGATGTTCGGGTCCAGCACGACCTTCACGAGGACCCTGTTCTGCAATTCGAGCTTCCTCATGCGGCTCCACGTGCCTCGTGTCAACGGTTCGGCGATGGTTGGATTCACGCGCAATTCAAGCCGCCATCCTTTGCGGTCCGTGGAGTAGCGCTTGATCCATCGCTCGATCTGATTGAGCGTCGTATTCTTCGATTGGACCTGGCCCGTGCCGGTGCAGGTCGGACAGGCCTCGCTGAAACTCATCGAAACGGTCTGGCGAATACGCTGCCGGGTGATCTGGACGATCCCGAATTCGGTCATCGGCAGGACCGTGATCTTCGCGCGGTCCCGCTTCATCTCCTTCTTCATCTCGTCGTAGACCTTCTTCTTGTTCTTCTCGTCCTCCAGGTCGATGAAGTCGATGACCACCAACCCGCCGATGTCTCGCAGCCGCAGTTGGCGGCAGACCTCGCGGGCGGCTTCCATGTCCGTGCGGAGCGAATTCAGCTCCTGGTCACGCTTGGCCGCGTATCGGCCGCTGTTCACGTCCACGACCGTCATCGCCTCGGTCTTCTCGATAAAGAGGTAGCCGCCGCTCTTCAGCCACACCTTCTTGCTGAATAGGGTCTGGAACTCCTTCTCGATCCCGAACTTGTCGAAGATGGGCTCCCGGTCGCGGTACAACTCGATCCGGTCCGCCATGTCAGGCGAGGAGGACTGCACGTATGCCTTGACCTCCTTGAAGAGACGCTTATCGTCGACGACGATGCGCTCCACCGCTTCCTGGAACAGGTCGCGGATGACGCTCGACGTGGTATCCATGTCCTTGTAAACGAGCGCCGGTGCCTTGGCGCCTTTCACACCATGTTCGATATTCTCCCACTGCTTGACGAGGTTGTCCAGGTCCTGTTTCAGAAGCTCGTCGGACTTTCCGTCGGCGACCGTGCGGATGATCGCGCCAAAGCCCTTGGGGAGCATCGACCGCACCGTTTTCCGAAGACGGCGCTTTTCCTTGAAATTCGAAAGCTTCTTGGAGACGCCGACCTTTCCATCGAACGGGATCAGGACGAGAAACCGGCCGGGAAGCGAGATCGCGGAACGGACACGCACGCCCTTCTTGCCCTGCGGCTCCTTCGTGATCTGGACGAGGATCTCCTGGCCTTTCTGGAGGTTCACCTCCGGCCGTCGCTCGTCACGCCGGTCCTCTCGTTTCCGCTGGCCTTCCTGAGGCGCCGATTCGGGCGTACCGTTGCCAGCGGCCTCAGCCGGCGAGGACGCGGTCTGCCCCACCTCCCCTTCCTCGTCGTCCTCATCGAAGAGGGCGCTGAAGTCGTCGAGCGATCCGACGTCGGAGAAGTGCAGGAACGCATCCTGGCTCATGCCGATATCGACGAACGAGGCCCGGATGCCGGGCATCACCTTCGCGACCCGGCCCAGGTAGACATCGCCGACGTTGCGTTCTTTTTCGGGGGATTCAACGAAGAGCTCCGCGAGTCGTCCATCTTCAGTGATGGCGATGCGGTGCTCGTTGGCGGTGGAACTAATTATGATCTCTTTGCGCATAGGGTG